>JALHLM010000245.1:5685-8650 GCA_022844585.1 Pirellulales bacterium
CCGTGAATGGTTCGCAGGAAATCGGCGGCCTGGTCGGTCGCTTCGCCTTAGCGGCGCTCGCGGTGATTATCATCGGCCGAAAGAAGTTGCTGTGGGTGTTCCAGATTCCGGGCTTGCTCGTCATTCCGCTGGTGTTCTGGTTCCCGGGCACGAACAACCTTTCGCTGTTCGGCTGGGGCATGTTCGCGGCCGGGTTCTTCACGATCGCGCAGTTGAGTTTCTGGGGCAACTACCTGCCGCGCGTTTATCCAGTCCATTTGCGCGGCACCGGCGAGAGTTTTGCGGCGAACGTTGGCGGCCGCATGATCGGCACCTGCATGGTGTTCGTCACGACGGCGCTGATTCCGGTCTTCGCCGGCGCTTATAAGGAACAGCCGCCGCACGTCCATGTGGCCTACGCCGCGGCGGTGGTGGCCGTGCTCACCTACGGCATCGGCTTCCTGGCGAGCTTCTTCCTGCCGGAGCCGAAGGAAGAGGAGATGGCGGAGTAACAGCGAATCCTTGGAGCCGGAAGCGTCAGCGCCCGGAGCGCGCGGCGAACGACGTCGTTACCAATTCACTCCGGGCGCTAACGCTTCCGGCTCTACAATTGCGTTCCGCGCGCTTCGCGTTGCGACTCACCGCACCCGGCACTTAAATCGCACGACGCCCCCTTGCCCAGGCTCCAGCGGATCCGTGATCTCCCAACGTAGCACCAGCGATTCCGCTTCGTTGCGTTCGCTGTAGAACTCGGCGCGGCGGCTGGATTTGGCGCTGTCGGCGAGGTATTCCAGACGCGTCGTCAGGTTGTCGACCAGCGTGACGTTGCCGATGGTCTGGCCGCCGATGTTGTCGTAGCGGAGCGTGAAGTCGACGATGTCGCCGGGCTCGGCGAATTGCGTCGAAGCGACCTTGATCACGCGGAGCTTGCCGGGGCAGGGTTCGTGCGTTTGATAGACGATCTCCGGCCCGTCAATCTCGGTGGCCGTGAGCGCCGCCTTGCCTTCAATCAGGATTTGCACGGCCTTGTCGTGCGTCCAGGTGATCGCGGCGTTCGAACCTTCGATCAACAGGGCGCGTTGGCGCTCGTCGAAGACGCCGATCTTCACGACCTGCAAATCCTCGTACGGCAACATGGCTTCGAGGAATTCCTCCGGCTGGAGCGCCATCGAAACGGCGCCGTCTTGCAGTCGGTTCTCGTAGGCGAGCGCCAGTTTGTCCTGCACGTTGAGCCGGACGCGATCCTGCTCCAGCGTCGTCGTCGGAATGTTGCGGCCGTCGACCAACACCGGTGGGGCAGGGGAGTGGTAGCCGGTCGGCCGGACGTATTCTTCGTCCAGCGCCAGACGCGTGATGTGCCGCACCGAACGGAACCGTGGGGCGTAGATGCAGACTTTGTTCGACGGCACGACGCACGTCCGGCCGGGAACTGTATCGTAATGCGCGATCGTGTCTTCGATGCCCAGCCCGAGCACTTCCCAATCGGCCGCTACCTGCACGTCCGGCATTTCGTCGCCGCCGTCGCAGAGGTATTCGTCGTGATAACACGCGCCGGCCGGTCCGCGCTGGCAGACCGAGCAGGTCGTGTAGGGCAGGGCAGGGGAGCGGTCGACGCATTGCGCTGGTTTGATCGGCAGCGCCTTCGTCGTTTCCGGTTTGACGTTTTCGTCATTCACCTGCGCGGTGCTGGAGACGGTTCCCTTGCGCGGCGCGGAGTAAGTGCGCTTCGCCGAGGCCGTGCGCAGTGGATTCGAGTCAAGCTCGAACGGCGACGCGCACGCGGTCAAGCCGATGCAGCAGGCGGCGAGAAGGAACACGCGGTGGTAGTTCGTTGAGTTGTACATAGCCGCCAAGTCGTGTCGCCCCGTTGGGGCTCTGGTTGTTTGTTAACCCGACTGTTCCAGGGGCTTCCGCCCCTGGCTACTGACGGTCGCCCCGTTGGGGCTGCGGCTTTCACTTGGTGGCGTTATTTCTTCACGCCGAAGTCGAAGGCCGATTTCATTTGGTGCGCCGTTTCGTCGTCCACCGCGCGATCAAACGCCGCGGCGCGGGCTGCCGCCTTCTGTTCCTGCTCAATCGCCGCTTTCTCCCCCTCCGCGTCTCCGCGCCTCGGCGGTTCAACCTTCGCGGCCACGTCGGTCGCTTGTACCGGCGTGTCGTTCGGGTCGCTGGCGATGTTCAATAGCGGCGGGCAATTGCCAAGGAAGGATTGATCGGCGCCGTTGACGTCGTCGGGCAATCTTCCGCCCATCCGCAGGATCGCGATCGGACGACCAATGCGATCGGCCACTTCGAGCGGGTCTTCGCTCGGCAACACGTCGTACGATTCGTCGTTCGCCAGGTCCGCGGGAAGCGGCAAGGCGTTGTCGGGGTTTTCGAGATACACCACGCGGGTGACGAACTTGCCTTCCAGGGCCATTTCCAAATCTTCTTGCGTGAGCTCGATCGGCACCGCGAAACGGACTTCCTGTCCCTTGGGCGGATGCAGGCGATCGATCAGCTCGATG
Source organism: Pirellulales bacterium (assembly GCA_022844585.1). Classification (GTDB taxonomy): domain Bacteria; phylum Planctomycetota; class Planctomycetia; order Pirellulales; family JALHLM01; genus JALHLM01. Next base: position 8,172 of record JALHLM010000245.1, read on the forward strand.
GTCGGAAAGACTTCGCGACCGGGCTCAAAAGGAATGTTCGTAATCCGCAGGCGATACACCTGCCCGAGCACCAGTCCGGCCTTGCGCGGCGCGGGCTTGGCCTCGTTGAAACGGCCTTTTTCCACCAGCGAGATCGTCGCACCGGGAGGCGCGATGATCTCGACTGGTTGGAAAAAGCACCGAATCGGTCCGCCGCGCATCGCCTGCCGGCTGCCAATCGCTCCCGGAGGCGTGTAGATGCCGTGTTGCAGCATATGCACGCCATGTTGTTGAGCCTGAACCGCTTGCGTCATGCCGAGGCACAGCAAGCCAGCCCACGTCCAACTACCGGCAGTACGAAGCCAGGTCTTCATGAGTTGACCAGTTTCCTTACGATGCGAGCGTTCCGTCGACTTCTCTGTTTTTCACATTGTGAACCTCAGTTGTGGGGCCGTCTCCCGACCCTGGCACCCACAGAAGGGTTAAGCTTTTCTACTATT
>JALHLM010000246.1 GCA_022844585.1 Pirellulales bacterium
CGCCGCGATTCGCGCGGAATTGGCGGGCGAGCCGGGCGTGGTCGATCTCGCCTTCGACGTCTTACTCGGCAAGCTCACGGTTATCCGCGATCCTGCGCGGCTCTCGGATGCCGGCATCGTTTTGGCGGTCCAACGCGCTGGCTTTCGCGCGGAACTCTGGAAAGAGCATCCGCGCGACGCCGCTCCGTCAACACTGGCGTGGCGAAATCCCCGCACGCTGGCGCTGCTGCTCTCCGGCTCACTGATCGCCCTGGCCTGGCTTGGGCAGATTGCGATGGGCGGCTGGAGAAGTGTGCTCGCGGCGGATGGCAATGCGCCAATGCCGATGCGACTCCTCGATATCCTGGCAACGCTCGCGGGCACATGGTTTGTACTGCCAAAGGCCTGGCGTGCGCTCGTTCGACTGCGGCCCGACATGAATCTCCTGATGGTCGTCGCCGTCTGCGGCGCGATCCTGCTGGGGGAAGAGCACGAAGCCGCGATGGTGGCGTTTCTGTTTGCGCTCTCGCTCACATTGGAATCCTGGAGCGTGGGCCGTGCGCGGAGCGCGATCGCCGCCCTCATGTCCGCGGCGCCCACGCGCGCGCGTGTCGTGGATGAAAATGGACGCGAAGCGCTGCGCGACCCGGCCGAAGTCGCCATGGGCAGCACGATCATCGTGCCGCCCGGCGAAAAGATCCCGCTCGACGGCAACATCGCGCGCGGCGCCACGTCGATCGATCAGGCGCCGATCACCGGCGAAGCCACGCCTGTGCAACGCGGCACAGGCGATCCGGTTTTCGCCGGCACGATCAATCTCGATGGCGCGATCCAGATTACGACCACGAAGCCGGCCGCCGACACGACGCTGGCGCGAATCGTCAAACTCGTCGGCGACTCCCAAAGCAAGCGCGGTCCCAGCGAGCAATGGGTGGAGCGTTTTGCGCGGATTTACACGCCCGTCGTCATGGCGACTGCCGCCGCCGTGGCGCTGCTGCCACCGCTGCTGATCGACGGCGATTGGTCCGCGTGGATTTATCGCGGGCTCGTGTTGCTGGTGATCGCGTGTCCTTGCGCGCTAGTGATTTCCACTCCAGTGAGCATCGTTGCCGCACTCACCTCGGCGGCGCGGCGCGGCATTCTGATCAAAGGCGGACCGCCGCTGGAGGCCGCCGCACGCATCCGCGCGATTGCCTTTGACAAAACTGGCACGCTCACCGCTGGGCGGCTCGTGCTGCGTGATGTCGTGCCCTTTTCCGGACACACCTCCGCGGAATTGCTGGAGATCGCCGCTTCGATTGAGCGCCACGCCACGCATCTCTTGGGACAAGCGATCGTCGCCGCGGCAACCGAGCGAGGAATCGAAGCCGCGCCGGCCGATGAATATCGCATTCTGCCTGGCAAAGGCGCTACCGCCAAGTTGCGCGGTCGAGCCGTGTGGGTCGGCTCGGCCCGCTTGATGACCGAACGCCGCCAAGCAACGCCCGAGCTGCGTGAAGCTCTGACGAAACTACAAGCGCGCGGCGACAGCGTGGTTGTTGTCGGCGAAGATCATCACGTTTGCGGGTTGCTCGCCTTGCAAGACCAACCGCGCGAAGCGGCGTCCGATGTCATCAAAAAACTGCACGGCGCGGGCATCGGGCCGATCGTGATGCTCACCGGAGATCACCAGGCGGCGGCGGATGCCATCGGTCAGCTCGTTGCGGTGGACGAAGTCCGCGCAGGCTTGCTTCCCGAAGACAAAGTGCAGGCCATTGAACAACTCGTCGCTCAGCACAGCGAGGTCGCCATGGTCGGCGACGGCGTCAATGACGCGCCGGCGCTCGCTCGAGCGACGCTTGGCATCGCGATGGGTGTCGCCGGCGCCGACGCAGCTTTGGAAACTGCCGACATCGCCCTGATGGGCGACGATCTCGCGGCCATTCCCTGGCTGATCTCTCACTCGCGGCGCACACTCAACATCATCCGGCAAAACATCTTCGCAGCACTAGGCGTGAAGGCCGCGTTCGTTGTGCTTAACTTACTCGGCGAAGCCTCGCTCTGGACCGCCATCGCCGCCGACACCGGCATGAGCCTCCTCGTCGTACTCAACGGTCTGCGCTTGCTCAATACGCCGCGGGACAACGACCCAATGTAGCCGAGGTCTGTGAACCCCTGGGTTTTCGGGGACTAGGAATCGGCTGAGCCCCGCCGGGGCGGCACCCTTCGCGGCAACTCTGGCCGTCGGAAGTGTCGACCCGATGGGGCCCAGGTTTTTTCCTTGAAGTTTTCCGGCGGTTTGCACCGCCGGCTATTATCAGTCGCCCCGTTGGGGCTTCATCTACTTAACGTGGGACGACGAAGTTGCGGCGGGTGATGTTGCTGGGGGAAAGGCCGACTTCGGCGAAGTTGTAGGCCGTTCCGTTCTGAGCGGCGCCCAGGTTTAGGAAGAACTGATCGGACGCCGTCGTGCCGCCGACGGAACCGACCGACTCCACTCCGTCCAGGTAGTCGACGGGATGGATTTCCGTGAGCGTGTAGCTGCCGGGAACGAGGCCGGCAAAGAAGTAGTCGCCAGCGGCGTTGGTCAGTGTGGTTCGATCAACCGCCGTGCCGAAGCGGTCGGTTCCCGTCAAACGAAGCGTGACGTTCGCGAGTCCGGTCTCGCCAGCGCCGTGGACGCCATCTTGATTGATGTCGACGAACACGGTACCGGCAATGCTGGCCGCTTCCCCTTCTACTGGACCGCTGTCATTGTTGGTCAGCGTGGCGGTGCCTTGTCCGGCGCCGATCGTGGCTTCGGTCGGGTTCGTCAAGTTGACGAAGAAGGTTTCGTTGGCTTCGGCGAAGACGTCTCCGATCACGGGCACGCTAATCGTCTTCGAGGTTTCGCCTGGGGCGAAGGTGAGCGTACCGCTGGTGGTCGTGTAGTCGACACCGGCGGTGGCCGTGCCGTCGGCGGTGGCGAACGCGACCGTGACCGATTTCGATGAGGGGTTCGAGATCGTCACGGTAAAGACGGCGTTCTGCGTGCCGGTCTCACCTTCGGTGAGCGTGACGTTACCGATGGAAATCACCGGCGCCGTGTCGTTGTCGGTGATCGTGCCGGTGGCCGTGTCGTCCAGGATTGTGGCGCCGGTCGCGTTGCTCAATTTGACGGTAAAGGTTTCCAGCGCTTCACTCACGCGATCTCCCACGATGCGTACCGCGACCGTCTTGGTCGCTTCGCCTGCCGCGAAGGTCAGATCGCCGCTCGCCGTCTGGAAATCGCTGCCGACGAGGGCCGTGCCCGCGGCCGTCGCGAAACTAACGATGATGGGCAATCCGCTGACGGCCGAAAGCGTGACCGCAAAGTTGATTTCCTTGGTGCCGTCGTCCCCTTCCGTGACCGTGACGTCGGCAATCGATAGCGACGGCTCGGGATCGTTGTCGGTGATGGTCGCTTCGCCGGTATCGTCCGCCAGGGTCGCGCCGGACGGATTCGTGAGCTTGACCGTGAACTTTTCGTTGGCCTCGTCCGTGGTGTCGTTCAGGATCACGACATTGATCGTCCGTTCGGTCACGCCGGGAGCGAAGGTCAACGTGCCGGTCGCAGCACTGTAGTCGCTGCCCACGACGGCAGTGCCGTCGGCGGTGGCGAAGTCAACCGTAACCGTCCGGCCGCTCGCCGCGGAAAGCGTGACAGTGAACACGATGCCCCGCGTGCCGGTGTCTTGCTCGACGACTTCGCGATTGTTAATCGAGATCGTGGGCGTGGGATCCGTATCGGTGATCGTCGCCACGCCTTCGCCATCCGCGATCGCCGCGCCCGTGGGGTTCGTCAGCAAGAGTCGCACGGTTTCGTCGACTTCGTCGAGCGTATCGCCTACGATGGCGACAGTAACGGTCTTCGACGTTTCCCCGGCGGCGAACGTGAGCGTGCCGCTCGTCGACGTATAGTCGGCCGGCGAAAGAGCCGTGCCGTTGGCGGTCGCGTAGTTGACGGTCGCCTGGGTCGTCAGGGCCTGGCTCAACGTGACCGTAAAGGTCACGTTCGTCGTGCCGGAGTCTCCCTCGGCGACAATCGGGTTATCCACAGAGAAGCCGGGGCCCTGCGCGTCGTCGTTCGTGATCGTGCCTGTGCCCGCGGCCTTTGTAATTGTCGCGCCAGCGGGATTGGTCAGGTTAACGGTGAAGCTTTCCGCCGACTCAAAGGCGGTGTCGCCGATGATGTCGATGGTGATCGTCTTGGTGGTTTCTCCCGCGGCAAAGGTAATCGCGCCTGAGTTGGCGACGAAGTCTTCGCCGGCGTTGGCCGTGCCATTGGACGTGTTGAAATCGACCGTGACGGGCGTCGTCGAAGCGGCCGACATGGTGAGGGTGAATTGGAGTTGGGAGTTCCCGCTATTCCCTTCGACCTTCGATGGATCATCGATCGTCAGCGTGGGGAGCGGCACGTCGTCATCGGTGATGGTGCCGGTGGCCTGGGCATCGCCGATCGTTGCGCCGACGGCGTTCGTCAGATTGACGAAGAAGGTCTCGATTTCCTCGTCGAGCGTATCGCCGATCACTTTGACCGTGACCGTCTTCGTGGCTTCGTTCGCCGCGAAGTCGACGGTGGCGCTCTGCGACTGGAAGTCGGTGTCCGCCAAAGCGGTGTTCGGCGCCGTGGCGAAAGTGACGCTGGACGCCGCCGCGAGCGAGCCGGTGCGCGTGACCGTGAAGACAAGGTCCGTCAAGCCAGAGTTGCCTTCCACGACCGAAACGTCCGCGACGGACAACACCGGCGGTACTTCCGGATCGTCGTCGTTGACGATGGTGCCCATCGCCTGATTGTCCGCGATCGTGGCGCCGGCCGCGTTCGTGAGATTCACGAAGATCGTTTCATTCTCTTCGTCGTCCGTGTCGCCCGCCACCTGTACCGTAAAGGTCTTCTGTGTTTCGTTCGCGGCAAACGTGATGGTTTGGTTGGCTGCGGTGAAATCGGTCGCCGCCGTGGCGGTACCGGCCACCGCGGCCACGTCCACGGTCACTGCGGAGTTGACCGCCTGGGAGAGGATCAATGTGAACACGAAGTTGGTCGTGCCGGAATCGCCTTCGTTTTGCGACACGTCGGCAATGGTGATCGTCGGCGCCGCATCGTCGTTCGTGATGGTTCCCAGCCCTTGGTTGTCCGTAATCGTGGGACCGCTGGAATTGGCCAGAGCGACGACGAACGTCTCGGCTTCCTCGAACTGCGTATCGCCAACGATCGGCACGTTGATCGATTTGCTGGTCTCGCCCGCCGCGAAGGTTACCGTCCCGGTAGCAGACTGGTAATCGGTCCCGGAGGTCGCATTGCCGGGTACGGTCGAATAGTCGACCGTCACGGCCGTGCCCACAGCGCTCGAAAGCGTCACGTTGAACACCATGTTCGCGGTGCCGGTGTTTCCCTCGGCGAGCGTGGCGTCGCTGATTGAGATCGTCGGCGCCGGCGAATCGTCGTCGATGATCGTGCCCTGCCCGATACCGTCAGTGATCGTGGCGTTCACAGGATTCGTTAACGTCACGAAGAACGACTCGGCGCTTTCGGCGAGCTGATCGGCGAGCACCGGAATGGTAATCGTTTGCGTGGTCGTACCGGGAGCAAAGACCACCGAGCCATTCGTTTGGGCCTCGTAATCCGCGCCCGACGTGGCGGTGCCATCACTGGTGGCATAGTCCAACGTCACGAGCTGCGCACTGGCGGCCGACAACGTGACCGTGAATTCGGCCAGGACCAGGTCATCGTCGCCTTCGGTGATGACCGCATCGCCGATCGACAACGTCGGTTGCGTGGAACCGATCGTCAGCGTGGTGTTGACGAACTCGACCTCTTCGACAGGGATCTCGAAGTCTTCCTCGTAGAGCAGGATTTCGTTCCCGGACGTATCCGCCGGGTCCAACGTAAAGGTCACCGTGCCAGCGGCATTCGCTCGCAAGAGCACCGTGAAGAGCAACTTCTCGCCACCGCCGAGCGGCTGCGTGGAGGAGGAGACGCCGCCGGCCTCATTGACGAGTCCGGCGGTCTGGGCATTCCCTTGCTGTGAAATGGTGTACGGCGCTTCATTCGCGACCCCGTCTCCGATCGTGGCCTGCGACGACACGAGGTTCGAGTCATAGGTCACGTCGACATAGGCGCCGAAGACGCCCTGCGGATTGGCTCGCAAATCGTCGACGAATGCCCGCAGCAGGAATTCTTCCCCCGGAGCAATGCTGGTAATCGGCGCCTCGGTTTGGGAGTTCTGCGTCTCGAGGCGAATGCGGACTTTCTCTCCTGCCTGAGGCGTGAGGGACTGCGGCGCGATGAAAATATTCTCCGGGCTCGATTCCATCGCCGCGGGGGCGGAAGAGCCGTCGGCGAGGAATGCGGCGCGCGAAATCTGGGTGGAAAGCGACCAGGGGCTGGCGGTCAGCAGCTCGCGTTTTTCGAGAGTCTCAGCCAACAACAGGCGGCGCTTGCCGGAACGTCCGCCGCCCAGCCAACTGGGCAACCAGGAGCGATGCGAGGGACGCGTACGACGGGTTGAGCGATACAAATTGATGGCCACAATGCTGTTCCACAGTGAAGGTAAGGCCTAAAAAATCGACGCGACGGCATGCGCCCCAATCGCCGGAGTTTCGTCGCGACGCCAGTTTGGAGGCCGAATTCGGTCGCCCTTTGGACGACGCGATCCGGCCGGTAGTTCCGCCGCGAACGACGGGGTCCCGTTTGCGAGTGGGGCTAACTGGAGAAGCGCGGCGAACCCTGACGCCTGTAAGTTTCACGGTACACAGCCGCGCGGTTAATGCAAGCAAACGGCGAGTCCTCGCCCGCGGAGGAGAGGGCAAAAACCGCGTCCGTGGCGCTGGCCTGCGCGGTTGTAGCGGTCATCGTGCTGGCAGGCGCGCCAAGCACTTCGGCGACGGGAGTCCGCTCGGAGGAGTCGACCGATTCCGGCTGAAAAGGAGGATCGCCTTGGGGCGCGGCGATCAAGTTGTTGATGTAATTGATGACAATCAGGGCGTCGAGCGCCGAGATTTTGCCGTCGTCGTTGACGTCGTAGTAGCTCCAGGGCTGCTTGGGGATCGCTGGCGAGGGGAGGCGGTAGGAACCCTTGGCGTTGATCTCGTTGATCACGATCAACGCGTCCAACGCCGAGATTTTGCGGTCCCCGTTGACGTCGCGTGATTCCAGCGAATTGTGGTACGAGAGGGTTTCATCGTCGTCCACGATGACGACCACGCCCCGCGCGCGGCCGATGGTGGCCCCGCGGGCATTACTTAGATCGACAGCCAGGTTCTCATCGGGCTCGGGAAGCAGGTCGCCGACGATCAAAATGTTGATGGATTGCTGGATCGGACCGCCCGGGTCGAACGTCAGGCTGCCGCTGGCGGCGACGAAGTCGTTTGCGCCGGCGGAGCCTGCGAGAGTGCGAAAATCGACGGTGACGCGACTCGTTGGCGCTCGCGACAATCGAACGGTGAGGCTGGCCGTGGTCGGGCCGGCGCTGGTTTCGGTGAAAACCAGGTTTTCGATCGTCAGCGTCGGCTGACCGGGGACGGCCAGAAGGGCCTCGCCGAGCGACAGGAGATTGAGCCGCCGGTAGGTCGCGCCGGAGTTGGTGACGTTATCGTTTTCGTCGTCGCCATCCTGGATTTGGATGCCGGTCGAACGCAGCAAGTCGCGGAACTCCGCGGTAGTAAGCCGGTGCCCCCGCTCCCGGATGGACAACTGCTGGGCCAAGACCGCTGCGCCGGTCACATACGGCGCCGCCATGCTCGTCCCGCGCCGGGTGATGACGCCGCCGTTGCGATCGGTCGAGGTGATCAGGCCGCCAGGGGCGAAGATGTCCGTCAATTGCGGATGGCGTTGCGAAAAGCTGGCGACGCGATCCGGAGCGGTCGTGTTGTCGACGGCGCCTTCATAGGACTGCGCGCCGTAGTCGTCGGCCCAGACCGCGCTCACTGCCAGGACTTTGGGATCGGCGGACGGATAAGAGACGCCCACCTGGCTACCGCCGTTCGAGAAGTCATTTCCCGCCGCGGCGACACAGATTACGCCGAGGCCGTCGAGCCGGGCGAATTCGTCGCTGATGACAAAACCTGTTTCCGGTTCGGCATAGTTGCCCACGCCTAGCGACAGGTTCACGGCGACGATGTTGTACGTGGCGACGTGCTGCTCGACCCATTGGAGCGCGGCCTCGATGTCGGCCATCTCCGCTCCGCCGCCGGAATCCTTGAACACCTTAAGGATGACTAAATTCACGCCGGGAGCCACGCCGTAGTGCGTGGCGTCCGCCGAACCGACGACGCCTGCGACGTGGGAGCCGTGGCTCGTGGAACTGCCGTCGCTGGCGTTGGCGTCCCGATCAGCGAAGTCGTACTGGTAAACGATCCGGTCGGCGACGCCGTCGCTATTCAGATCCGGGCCAAACGACGGATGATTCAGATCCACGCCCGTATCGATCACGACGGCCGTATAGCCGCGCCCGTCCGCCCCGGCGAAACGCGGATCAGCGCGGTAGAGATCCAGATTGATCAACTCGGACGCGTTTAGGAGAGCGCGCGGTTCCAGCGATTCGAGATTTCGAACCTTCGCCTTCCGCCGAGTAGGCTTTTGTCGCCTCCGCCAGTTCATAAGGTTGGATTATAGCCAGGCAATTCCGCGCCGTCGCCAAG
>JALHLM010000247.1 GCA_022844585.1 Pirellulales bacterium
TGTTCGCCGCGCCCGTGGCCTACTGGTGCTGGTCCTACGGATTGGCGGGTCCGTAGCGAGGAAATAGTTGGCGACGCAAGTACATTGCAAGAAACAGCTTACGACGACCGAAAAACCCGCCGCTGGCCCCATCCCCAGCAGTATGGTTAAATTACCCAGTCACTACCTGTCAGTACCTGCGCCGGCTGCAATGCCGGCGTGCCGCTGGATGAGCGAAGCCACGATCTCGAAAGTCGACGCCCCGACGCTCTTGGCGTTGTTTGGGCCCGGCGACCAACATCTACGAGCGCTCCGCTCGGCGCTCGGCGTCACCATTACGGCTCGCGACGATCAGATCCTGATTCGCGGCGACGCTGCGCCGGTGGCCAAGGCCGCCGATGTGCTCGAACAGTTCAAAGCCCTCGTGCAACGCCACGGCGAGCTTTCCGCCGAGGACGTGCAACGCACGCTGACCACGCTCAACAATGGCGGCGCCGTCCGCAAGGCCGTGGCGATCGACGTCTTCGCAGCCTCGCGCAAGATCGTCCCGCGCACGCTGGGGCAAGAGCGCTACATCGATTCCATTCGCGGGCACGACATCGTCTTCTGTTGCGGACCGGCCGGCACAGGAAAAACCTACCTGGCCGTGGCGATGGCCGTCTCGGCCTTGAAGCAGGAATTGATCCGCAAGATCGTCCTCGTCCGCCCGGCCGTCGAGGCAGGCGAGAGCCTGGGCTATTTGCCCGGCGATCTGGAAGCCAAAATCAATCCGTACTTGCGGCCGCTCAAGGATGCGCTCCGCGAAATGATGGACCACGACCAGATCAAGCGGTTCGGCGAGCAGGACATCATCGAAGTCGTGCCGCTGGCCTACATGCGCGGCCGCACGCTCAACGAAGCGTTCATGATTCTCGACGAAGCGCAGAATACCTCGGTCGCGCAGATGAAGATGTTCCTGACCCGCATGGGAAACGGCTCGAAGATCGTGATTTCCGGCGATACGACGCAGATCGACTTGCCGTCGCACCAGCGGAGCGGCCTGATCGACGCCGTGGAGCGCTTGCGCGGCATCCAGGGTATTGCACAAGTTCAACTCTCCGACGCGGACATCGTGCGCCATCGGTTGGTGCAGGACATCGTCCGGGCATATGACGACGGACCCAAGCGTCGCCGCTAACACGGCGCCGCACCGACGATGGCCAACGGCATACCTCGCCGCCGACGAAATCCCCGCGTAACCACGCTCGACCTCCCGCCGAGCCGCTGGGAGCGCTACCGGACGGCCCTGCGCGATCCGGACGTACTGATGCGCGGCGGGCTCTGCCTGGTCACCTGTCTGGCGATCTGGGCGCTGATGCAGCCCTGGTCGCCGCCGTTCACGTTCCGCGAAGGCACAATCTCGCGCCGAGCAATCAGTTCACGTGTCGAGTTCAAGCGTCAGGACGACGCCGCCAAGGAAAAGCTGGAAAATCAGGCCCGTAGCGAAGTCTATCCGGTCTTCAACCAGGATACGGCCCCCTGGCAAAAGCTGCAGGACGACCTGCACAACGCGTTGTTCGCGGTGGCCTCGGCGATGACCGCGGCGGAAGTGCGGCCGGAGGATTGGCTCGCTTTCGAACGCCCTGATGCACCCAAAAGCGAGGATCCCGCGGCATACGCTGCCGCGATCGAACAGTTTCGCGCGGTACTCGGCGGAGCGGAGCAGGTCGGCAAAGTGGACGACGCCGTCAAGCGTGCCTTAGCCCCGTTCGTCGAACGCGGCCGACTCGGCGAATTCCCACGCGACGGGCTGTTCCGCTACGACCAAATCCAGGTGCAAGCCGTCGGCAAGCCAGAAACACGCCGCCTGGTCGGCATCACAGAAGTCATGTTCGACGACCGCGCCGAAAAGATCCGCGTGGCGCTGTCGAACGAGATCGAGGATTTGACGATCCGCCAACGGGTGACGAATTTCTTGATCCCGCGATTGCCAAAGGAGACCCTCTCACTCAGTCCGGACGAAACCCGCATTGTCCAAGACAACGCGGCAAAGTTGGTCCCCGATCAGTTCGTTACGTACGGCAAAGGCCAGACGCTCGTCGAACCGGGCGTGCCGCTCACGTTGGAGCTGCTGGAACTCCTGCGACTCGAACATGGGCATTATCTACGCACACGCACCCGGACCGATATGTCCTTACGCGGCGCCGCGGTGATGGTGCTGGTCCTGGCCTTTTGTAGCGTCTGGGTGCTGTACCTTTCGCGACGAGAACCCGAGTTGCTCCGCGATCTGCGGCGCTTCTCGACGTTGCTATTGATGATCGTCGTGACGCTCTTGTTGGCGCGCTGGATGGCCTACGACCCCTACCGCGCGGAGTTGATTCCGCTGTTGCTGTTCGGGATGATCGTCGGCATCGCCTATCGCCGCGAATTGGCGATGGTCCTCACCGGCTCGCTGGCCGCGATGCTGCTGATGGCGGGACGTAATTTCCTGGGCGATTTCCTCACGCTGATCGCGGTCAGTGTGACCGGCATTTTGCTACTCGATCACATTCGCAGCCGCAGCAAGTTGATCAAAGTCGGCGTCATCGCCGGCGCCGTCGCGTTCACGATGTCCTTCGCGGTCGGCATGCTCGAAGAGCAAGACCCGCAACTCGTGCTTAAATACGCGTTGCTAAACGGGCTTTGGGCGATCGTCGCCGGCTTCCTCATCACCGGCCTGCTGCCGTTCATCGAGAGCCTGTTCGGCGTGCTGACCGAAATCAGCCTGCTGGAACTGGGTGACGTCGCGCATCCGCTATTACAGGAGTTGGTACGCCGCGCGCCAGGTACGTACAACCATTCGATCAACGTCGCGTCGCTCTCGGAGGCCGCCGCCGAGTCGATTGGCGCGCAGGGCTTGCTCTGCCGCGTGGGGGCGTACTTCCACGACATCGGCAAGATGCTCAAGCCGGGCTACTTCGCCGAAAACCAGGGGCAGGAGGCCAACCGGCACGACTCGCTGGTGCCGGCCATGAGCACGCTCATTATCATCGCCCATATCAAGGACGGCGCCGATTTGGCGCGGCAGCACCATCTACCGCAGCCCATCATCGACCTGATCGAACAGCACCATGGTACGACGCTCGTCGAGTACTTCTACCGCCGCGCCAGCGAACTCAGCGAAGCCAATCCCGACGCCGGCGAGGTGGAGGAGAACGCCTTCCGCTATCCCGGGCCGAAGCCGCAGTCGAAAGAAGCGGCGGTCCTGATGCTGGCCGACGCCGTGGAGAGCGCTTGCCGCACCCTGGTGGAGCCAACGCCGGCCCGCATCGACAGCCTCGTCGAGCAGATCACCCGGAAGCGGCTGCTCGACGGCCAGTTCGACGAATGCAATATCACGCTCGAAGAAGTCCACACCGTCGAAGATAGTCTGGTCAAATCCCTCACCGCGGTGTATCACGGCCGCGTGAAGTACCCGGAACAACAGCGGACGGCGTGAGTAAGTCACCTCCGACACTAAGCCCCGCCAACACCAGCCCGTAGCGCCAGCGAGGGAGAGTTGACGCCGCCTTGGCGCAAGAGATCAAACTCTCAACGACGTCGTCTCCCCCTCGCTTGCGCTACGGGCTAGTGTGAATGTTTTGCCTGACTCTTGGCCGATGATCGTCGTCGAAGTCACCAACCGCCAGACCCGGCTCCCAATCGATGCCACTCGATTGGCCGAAGTCGTGCGCTCCGTGCTCGTCGGCGAAGGCCGGGCCGAGGGCCAGGTCAGCCTGGCGATCGTCGACGGCGAATCGATGCACGAACTCAATCGCCGCCATCTCGCCCACGACTATCCCACGGACGTCCTGAGCTTTGTCTTGGAACAGACGGACGACCAGCTGGAAGGGGAGATCATCGTCAGCGCCGACGAGGCGCTGCTGAACGCGCCGCGGTTCGAACTCGCGCCGGCGGCGGAGCTCACGCTTTACGCTATTCACGGCGCCCTGCATCTTTGCGGGTACGACGACCTGGACGAGGAAGCCGCCGCGGTGATGCGTTCCCGCGAACGACATTGGCTCGCCGCGCATGGTTTGCCTACGACGAGCCGCGAAGAAGCGCAACGGCGGCCGGCCACGGCGGAGCAGGGGCCGTGATGGATCAATCCCTCTATATCGCGGCAGCCGTCTGTTTGCTGGCCACGCTCTGCGCCTCCTGGGCGGCCAGATCGCTGCATCACTTTTCCCGCAGCAGGCTTGAAGAGCTCTGCCGGCAACGCAATCGCCGCGACCTGCTTGGCGAAGTGCTGTTGCGCCATGAAGAAGTCGCCCTGGCGGTCGATTGCTGGGCGCTGGTCTTCGGGCTGTTGACGGTACTCTGTTTCGTGAGCGCCCATTGGCTCCGTCATTTGGAAGGCGCCGCCGACGCGCCGCTGGGCGGAACGGCCTGGGGCCTGGATCTCGCCGCCTGCGTCGTGGCGTTGCTCTTCGCGCGACTCTGGCTTCCCGAGGCCATGGCGCGACTTTGGGCGGAGCCGCTCTTGGTCCGCACCTGGCCGTTCTGGTTGATCGTCTCTTCACTGGCTCGGCCGCTAACGCTCGGCGGAGAATTGATCAACGCGTTCTTGCACCGCCTCGCGGGTCGCGAGCAATCCGTCCCGTCGGCGGCTTCGATCGAGGAAGAAATCCGCACGATCCTCACCGAAGGTCATCGCGAAGGCCTGCTTGAGGAAGAAGCCCGGGAGATGATCGAAGGCGTGATCGAGCTACGCGATTGCGAAGTCTCGGAAGTCATGACGCCGCGCACCGAGATGCTCTGCATTTCGGTGCATCTCGATTGGCCCGAAATGCTCCGGTTCGTCAACCAGGCCGGACACACGCGCATCCCGGCCTACGACAAAAACCGCGATGACGTGGTTGGCATCCTGTTCATCAAAGACATGCTGCCGGAATTGGCGAAGGAAAACCCGCGCGATCGCAAGCCGATGCTGGAAATCCTCCGCAAGCCGTATTTCGTGCCGGAGACCAAACAGGTCAACGACCTGTTGCAGGAATTCCAGGTCACCCGCAATCACATGGCGGTCGTGCTCGACGAATACGGCGGCGTGAGCGGCCTGGTCACCATCGAGGACGTGCTGGAGGAAATCGTCGGCGAGATCGTCGACGAACACGACGAAGCCCTGGTCGAAGGCATCCGCGTGCTGAACGAGCGCGCCTGCGAAGCGATGGCCCGGGTGCATATCGACGAGATCAACGAGCAACTCAACACGCGTCTCCCGGACGACGAAGAGTTCGACACCATCGGCGGCTTCGTCTTCCACGAACTCGGCCGCATCCCAGCTCGCGGCGAACAACTCGTCTGGCAGAACGTGCGCATCACGGTCATCGACGTCTCCCGCCGACGCATCGAACGCGTCCGCGTGGAAATCATGGACCCTGCGGAGACGGCAGGGAAGGATGAAGTGCGGTTGGCAAATGAGGAGCGTTGAGGCACCTTGCGCCGCAGTTGTATATTGATTGGCGAAATAGAGTTGCCAATCAGATCGCCATTCAAGCTGTAGGTTCGGTGCATCCCCTCGCCTACGATCAGGAGATTCGCTGTGGCAAATACGTTCCACAACTTCGATGTAGCAGGGTTCTGGGAACCGTCGGATTACGCCCTGAAAGAGTATGTCGGTGAACCGATCACTGACGCTGCGATCGCCGCCGTGGAGCGCGAGTTGGGGTTCAAGCTGCCGGCCTCGTACGTTGATCTGATGCGATTTCAGAACGGCGGCATTCCTCGACGGACATGCTACCGCACGACGGAGAGAACCACATGGGCACATGACCATATTGCAATTACCGGCATTTATTCAATTGGCTCGAACAAATCTTGCTCGCTTTGTGGCACTTTCGGAGGTTCATTTTGGACGGACGAATGGGGCTATCCGCCAATTGGCGTCTACTTCGCTGACTGCCCTTCCGCCGGCCACGACATGGTTTGCCTGGACTATCGATCTTGCGGACCGAAGGGTGAACCTAAGGTGGTGCATATCGATCAGGAATGGGACTACAAAATTACACTTTTGGCGAATACATTCGAAGAGTTCATTCGCGGACTGGAAGACGACTCGGCGTTTGACACCGATGGCGAATGAACTGTCACATCGATCGATGCGGTGACTCGCTACTCTTTCACGTTCACCACGACGTTCTCAATCTTGATCGTCGGCTCCGGCTCCTCGCCCAGAGAAGCCTTGTCGAGCAGCCAGAGCCGCTCGTTATGAATTTTGAAGGCCAGCCGCAAGTCGTTTCCGTTTGATTGAATACGCAGCGATTGCGGCGCGAATCCCGCACCGACCGCGACATAGTCGCTGAACGTCTCCACGGCCTCCTCTCCCAGCGGCCCGCTCGACAAGCGATGTTCGAGCACCGTGGCGTGGGCGACGTCAATCACCATGACGCCCGTGGAGAAGCCGGTCGAGAAAAACGGGCCCCAGCTTGGACCGATCCCCAGACCGGCGGTAAAGCCACGCCCTTCCTTCAGGCGATACTGCAACGTGGCGCGTTCGTCGCTGATTTCGACCGCGTGAAAGACAATGTTCTCCGGCTGCGAAAACAGCCACCGGAGCGGCGGCATGTAGGCGAATCCACGTAGACGGGCGATATCATTCCAACTGGGTCCCGTCGACGAGGCCTGGTTAATGCTCACCTGCTTCGCATTGCCGTCCGGTTCGATGAAGTCGTACTCATACGATTCCACGTCGCGCAATGGCGATGCATTCCAGGGCTTGGCGGCGTCGGCGACGCGCTCCAACAATGCCAGCGTCTGCGCCCGCAACGTCGCGTCGACGGGCGGCCCAAAGTATGGGTCCTTGGCGACAAGTTCCGCGGTGCGGTCAACGCCCAGGGCGTCCTGGATCGAATCCACAACGACAAAAAACGCCTCGCTCTCCGCGTCCTGGTTGACCGTCGCTTGAATGTGATAGCGCTGCGGATCGACGAGACGGATCGGCGGCGAGACGATTTCGACGCGTTTGCGCCGGACTTCCTGTTGTCGCTCTTTCGTCACTTTCGGATCGTCGCTTTCCTCGACGACCGGCTCGCGCACGACGACGATGTGCAGCGGTTCGTTGCGCGGCAACAGTTCCACCTGCCAGTCGCGTCCCAGGTAGGTGTCGGTACCATAAAAATCGTAGCGTCGCAACTTGACGCCACGCCCGCTGCGGAGTGACAGGCTTTGCTTCCAGCCTGCGGGGACGTCCCCCCTTCACTGCGATGGACGCATCCGCCGGCGTGCCCAGGACGGAATCGATGCGGCGCGGCGTATCGGAATCCGGCTCGTCCAGGGAGGGGCCGGTCGCTTGACGGGAGATTTCATATCGCCCGGGCAGATCGATGGCCCACAGCGGATGATTCCGAAACGGCTTCTCTTCGAAGACGTAGTGACCGTCGGAATCCGTCAGCGCCGTCTTGCCGCCAAGGCAGGTGCCGACGCAGTCCCAGATTTTAACGCTCACGCCTGCCACAGGCCGTCCTTGCTCGTCTGTAACCGTGCCCTCTAGGTACGGGGCGGCGTCAACGGCCGCGGTGGACAAAAGTAACAGCCACCCGGAAAGGAAACGCAAAACGCTCATCGGCAATCTCCTATTCCCATGACAAGTTGCCCAGTTGCCACGGCGCGCATTGTAAAAGATCGCCGAGCGCCTGACAGCTAGCTCTCGCTCGCTAGGCAGGCCGACGGCGACTAGCGTTCAATTGCTGCTCCGCATCGTGCATTGGCTAATCGCACGACATGACGCAAAATGAACCCAAGGAGCGTCACGCCGCCCATTCTTCATTCAGCATTCGTCATTCCCCCCATGCCCGCTGAAAAAGCTCTCGGAATCGTGCTGCGGGTGGTCGATTTCAGTGAGACGAGTTGCGTCGTCACGATCTTTACACGCGAGTTTGGCAAGGTGCGTGGGCTGGCGAAGGGGGCGAGAAGGCCCAAGGGACCGTTTGAGTCTGCCCTTGACCTCCTGGCGCTCGTTCGTCTAGTGTTCCTCCGCAAATCGTCGGACGCCCTGGACTTGCTGACGGAAGCCAAGCTGGAACGCCGATTCCGCGCCGCTGCGCGCGGGATCCCTCGTTTGTATGCCGGCTATTACGTCGCCGAGTTGCTGGACGCCCTGACCGATGACGACGATCCGCACCCTGAGCTTTTCGATGCCGCCGAACATTCGCTCCGCGCGCTGGAATCCGCCGCCCCCACGGCCCGGATCGTCTTGCGCTTTGAGCTCGCGGCGTTGCGGTGGCTCGGGCATTGGCCTTCGCTCGACGCCTGCGTCGAGTGCGGCGCCCCGATCACCGCGAACGAACGCGTCGCGTTCTCCCTCCTCGGCGGCGGAGCCCTCTGCCCGCGCTGCCGGCCGGGTAAACGCCAGGTGGTCTCCCTCTCCGCCGCAGCGGCGCAACTCCTGTTGCGCGAAGCCGCCGGCGCCGAAGACGGCTGGGACGCCCGCGCCGCCGGCGAACTGCGCGGATTGGTCAACAACTACCTGTCACACCTCTTGGGACACCGCCCCAAGATGCACGAATACATGGACACCATCTGGCGCGCGGAAACGTGACACACTAGCCCGTAGCGCAAGCGAGGGAGAGTGGACGCCGCCTACAGCTAAGGACGAAACTCTAGGTTGCCGAATCGTCGCAACGGAG
>JALHLM010000248.1:0-7042 GCA_022844585.1 Pirellulales bacterium
CCATTTTCGGCGGAAGACAATCGCCAGTCCCCCAGCCGTTTGTACCGAAATCACAAACGACCCCATCTTCGATATTGATTCCCTGGACCAGAAGCGGCAGTTCGCCAGTGTGCTCAACCTCAAGTTCTCGGCGATCGGCTAGGTGACGTATGGCCCAACCAACCGTGATCGACGACAAGCCAAGCCTGGTGAAAACCAATGGCGTAGAACAAGCGATCACACTCAGTAGCGATCGCGATTATGCGGTCGCGCACTTGGGGCTCGATGACGCTGGCAACGCGGATAGCGCACTCGTGTTTTGTTCCGTCGAAGGAGTCGTGAGTCCGGATCTGATGCCGGACGGCGACAAGCTTGTGCTGCGCAGTCCGACGAGCGTCACGATCGGTCCAGGTCTCCGCGAGTTGCGGTTTCGCGCTGCGGGCGGGACGCCGCTCTTGCAGATCATCCCCGGTGCCAAGCGACAAGGAGCGTGGTGAATGCCAGCTTATCACTTCGGCACGCCATCGAGCTTGTTCCAGCCCATCGACCTCGCAAAGGTCGTCTGCTGGTTGGACGCCAACTTCGCACCCAATGTGAAGAAGTCGGGCGGACAGTCGGCGGCGCACAATGAAGCGGTTGTCACCTGGACGAGCCGCGTAGGCGCGAGCATCGATTTCAACGAGGTCTCGGGTTCCGGGCCGACGCTGATCGCCGACGGCTCCGGCCCCAATGCTCGGCGCTTCCTGCGATTCAATGGCACGAGCCACTACTTGCGCTATGCCGCGGCCGACGCGTTTTCCGCAGAGGCCGGTGAACTGTGGATGTTGATCAAGAGCGACGCCACGGTGACGAGCGTCCCGTTCGCCACCTGCGACGAAGCGACCACCAGCCAATACTGGTACGTCGCCGTCAATTCCGCGGGCGACTGGGAATACCAATGGGATCAAGGTGCGGCGGCCGCTCAGCGATTCCGCACGCCCACCGGCTACAGTCGTCGCGGAGCTTGGTATCTGCTGCGGTTCTTTTCGAACGGCGCAGCGACGAACGTTGAGATCGACGCCTACCAGGAACCGCTCACGGACGTGAATTCGACCGGCAACACGGGCGTCTGGTTCGCCGACGCCACGGGCCGTGACAACGTTACACTCGGCGCGCTACAGCGCACGAGCGTCACCAGCTACTTCGCCGGCGACATCGCCGAAGTGCTGATGACCAACGCCCTGCTCTCAGAAGCGGAAGCAGCACAACTGCGGGCGTACTTTCGGTTGAAGTTCGGCCCCATCTATCGCGTGGCCGCCTTGGGCGATTCGCTTACGTTGCAGCCCGATGGCTATGCCGATGATCTAGCGATCGCCATGGGCACTTCTGGCTATGCGATCGGCGTCGCGGATCATGGCGTGGGGAGCGAGGAGCTCGACGACCTCTACGCCCGCTGGGGCACGAACATTCGCGGCAAGGGCTACGAACGGCTCGCGCTCCTGGGCGGCACGAACAACGTCAAGAACGGCAGCGGGCCGCAACTCGAGTTCTATGACCGAATCATCACCGAAGCGATCGCTGACAACATGGGGGTCGTGACGATCACGATTCCCCCCTTCGGCACGCACGCCAGCTGGAGTCCGATCGATCAGATCTCGCTCGAAACGCTAAACGCCTACATCCGCACCAAGTACGTGGAAAATCCGCGGGTGGCGTTCGTCGAGCTTTACGACGTGCTGCGGAACCCGGCCAGCTACGCCTATCGACCGGAATACAACTACGACACGCTCCACATGAGCAATCTGGCCGACACCCTGTTGGCCGAGATGGTCCGCGACGCCCTGGTGACCATTGCATGAAGTTCGGCATCCGACAGTTCCGCGCCAGCTTTTTCGACGCACCGGCCGTGACCCGTGCGGTCGATCGCACTTCGCGCCGCGCGCTATCAAAGTTCGGAGCTTTCGTCCGCACCGCTGCTCGCTCTAGCATTCGCCCGCGTCGACGGATCAGCCAACCTGGCCAACCGCCCAGTTCCCACGTCGGACTGCTCAAGCGATTCATCTTCTTCGGCTACGACCGTCCGCGCAAGAGCGTAGTCGTCGGTCCGGCGAAGTTGAACAAGCCCGAGCCGCGCGTGCTGGAACTCTTGGAACATGGCGGGCGCGCGCGAAGACGAAACCTGCGCACCAAGCAACTGGAGATGCAGAACTATCGAGCCCGTCCCTACATGGGGCCGGCGCTCGCCAAGGAAACACCTAAACTGGCTCCGCTTTGGCGGAACGCCGTGAAGTAGAAGGAGATTCCGATGGCCTTCGTGCTGGGTTTGAACGCCAAGCTCTACCGCAACACGGGCACCTATGGAACGCCCGTCTGGGAATTGATCAACAACGTGCGTGACCTGCGGCTGAACCTGGAAAAAGGAGAGGCCGACGTCACCACGCGGGGCGGCAACGGCTGGGAACAGGTCGTCGCGACGCTCAAGAGCGCCACGATCGAGTGGGGCATGCTCTGGGATACGGCGGACACCGATTTCACCGCCATCCGCACGTCCTTCCTGGGCGATACGACGATGGAGTTTCTCGTGCTCGACGGCCTGGTCGCGACCACGGGCTCGCAAGGCCTGCGGGCGATCTGCATGGTGAATCGCTTCACGCGGAATGAAAACCTGCGCGAGGCATTGACAGTTGATGTCGCGGCCAAGCCGACTTACGACGCCAATGCGCCGAGCTGGTTCACGGTTACCTAATCGGAGAAAGTGATGCCGAGTTTTCGTGATGCCGCCGGCAAGACCTGGGAAGTGCGGGTCGATGTGGCCGCCGTAAAGCGGGCGCTCGATCTGGCCAAGGTCGATCTGCGCGTGATCGAATCCGGAAAGACGCTCGCGGAACTTGCGCTCGACCCGGTGAAGCTGGTCGACACGCTTTACGCGGTGGTGAAGCCGCAAGTCGATGCGGCGGGGCTGTCAGACGAACAGTTCGCCGCGCTCTTCGCAGGGGATGTCTTGGAGCAAGCCGCCACGGCGCTCATCGATGGAGTCATCGATTTTTTCCCCGCGAGCCAGCGCAGGGCGCTCGCCAAACTGCGCACGGCGATCGATCGGGGGACGCAGAAGGTGTTCAGCCTGGCGGAAGCGGAGCTGAATCCCGACACGATCGAGACCGAAATCGAAAACCGCTATCGCCAGTTGAGCAAGCCGAACTCGTCGAGCGATTGATCTGGGAAGCGGCCGGCATCGTCGGCGTCGCCCCGTGGTCATTCACGCTCGCCGAGTTGGTGCAGATGTGCGAGGCCCGTGAGATCGCCGAGTGGAATCGCACCGTGCAGCTGTCCGTGATTTTGGCGAACGCCTGGCGCGACGAGAAGAAACGCCGTGAACCGTTTTCCGCCGTGGACTTTCATCCCTATCGCGATCGCTTGCAACTTCCTGAACGCCCCAAGGTGGATGACGTGGCTGAAGACCTGTCGATCTTGAAGCACCTATTCGTGGATCGAGGACTCAACAGTGGCTGAAACCAACGCCATCCGTGCCGGACGGGCCTTTGTCGAGATCTTCGCCGAAGACTCACAACTGCAACGCGTGCTCGCGCGGGTGAGCGTGCGGATGACGTCCTTCGGACAAGGACTCGCCAAGATCGGTGCGGGACTGGCTGGCGTCGGCACCGCGATCGTGACGCCGTTCCTGACCGCCGCCAAGGTTTTCGCGGATGTCGGCAGCGAACTCGTCGATATGAGCCAGCGGACCGGTGCCTCGGTCGAGGCGCTTTCGGAATTGGCGTTCGCGGCGGATCAGACCGGCACGTCGCTATCGAGCCTGGAGACCGGCATCAAGTTTCTACAGAAGAACCTGGTTGCCGCAGCGGACGGTTCGGCAGAAGCACAGGAATCGTTTGCCAAGCTTGGGTTGTCACTCGCCGACCTCCAGGGCCTCGCTCCCGACGAACAATTCGCCCGCATTGCCAGCGGCATCGCCGCGATTGAAGACCCGGCGCAACGTACAGCCGCCGTGCTCCGCGTCTTCGGTCGCTCAGGCACCGAGCTGTTACCGCTCCTTTCGAACGGCGCGGAAGGGATTCGACTGCTGCGCGAAGAAGCCCGCCGACTAGGACTCTCGATGAGCACCGAGGATGCACAGGCTGCCGAAGCGTTTGGCGATTCGCTCGCAACTGTCCTCGCGGTTGGTCGACGCATCGCGGTCGCCATCGGTAGCGCCGTCGCGCCGGCCCTCAACGAGTTCGCTCAATCCGCGGCCCGGATTGGCGCGACCGTGATCCGCTGGGCCGCGAACAACCGTGAACTGCTCTCGACGATCTTCAAGGTCGGCGTTGGACTCACGGCCGCCGGAGCAACTATCGTCGCTATAGGATCAGCAATTGCCGGTGCTGGTGCCGTGATCGGCGCATTGGGTTCCGGACTCGCCTTGATTGGCACCGTTGCAGCCGCGATCGTCTCGCCGCTCGGCCTGGCGGTGACGGCCATCGCGGCGCTCGGAGTAGCGGCCATTCAATATACTGAGAGTGGCCGGGCCGCTTTCGAAGCGGTTCGCGACGCCGTTTCTGCATTCGCCAGTCGAATGGTCGAATCGTTCCAGGCGGTCGGTGATGCGTTGGCCGCCGGAGACATCGCGCTCGCCGTTCGCGTGCTCTGGCTCACGATCCAAGCCGAGTTCACCCGCGGCGTCGTGTTCCTTAAGACCAAATGGGCTGAGTTCAAGGACGCGTTTCTCGCGATCTGGACCGAGGCCGTCTTCGGCGTAGCTCACTTGGCGACCGAAGGTTTTGCCGGCGTCCAGCAAATCTGGGCCGATGTCACCACCGGTATGACGGCTGCCTGGGGACTTTTCACATCGTTCGTCACCGACTCCTGGCTGACCGCGCAAGGCGCAATGGCCAAGGGCATCCTTTACGTTCAATCGCTCTTCGACGATACCTTCGAACTGGCCGAAGCGCTCGCCAATGTCGAGCAGGAGATCGGCGCTAAGCAGGCGGCGAGCCAGCAGCAACTTGCGGGGGTGTTGGCCGATGCCGCCACGAAGCGCACGGCCCGCCAGCAAGAGATCGACCAGGGCCGTGAAGGAACGCTGGCTGAGATCGAAGCGGAACGTCAGCGCCAGCACGTTGCGAATCGCCGTGCGATCGACGAAGAAATCGCAGAAGCCGAACGAGAGCTGGCAGAGGCCCAAGCCTCACTTGCCGCGGCCCGCGAGGAAGCCACGCGTCGTCGTAGCGAGATCGCCGAACAGGCCACGGCGCGCGCCGCACGCACGGAATCGGGCGTCGAGGCGGCCAGCGAACGCATGAGCGCCGCCGGCACGGTGAATCCCTTCGCCGTGCGCGGACTCGGGTTCAACGACGAGCTCACGAAGGCCGCCAAGGACACCGCCAAGCACACCGGCGACCTGGCCCGCCGCGTCGGCCCCGTCGTCTTCGGCTTCTAAAGGTGATCACCGATGGCCACAGTTGCCGAAGATTTTTTCTCCCGTCGCCAGAACTTCGGCGAGAATCCGTCCGCCGAACTCATTTACTATGCGTTCGATGAGGACGATGAGCTGGTCGCTCGCGCGGCAATCCTGGCGGCGCTGCCTTCGACCTACGCCGGATTGCTACCGCAGGCGCTCAACCTCGAACCGGTCGGTCGCCATCAGGACAAACGCGTCTTTCGCGGCACCGCTCGTTACGGTCCGCTGACCAGTTCGATCTCTAGTTCGGGCGATCCGACGCCCAGCTTTGCCTTCGAGTTCGGTGGCCAATCGGCGCGGATTCAGCAATCGCTGTCGACCGTCACCTCGTATGCGCCCTCCGGTCTCGTCGCGCCGGACTTCAAAGGCGCGATCAACGTCACCAGCGACGGCGTCGAAGGCGTCGAGATCGAGGTCCCTACGTTCAGCTTCTCACTCACCAAGTATGTCGCCATCGCGGATTTCACGAGCGCCTATCAGCTGACGATCGCAGGACTGACCAAGAAAACCAATAACGCCACGTTCCGCGGGTTCGTCGCTAAGGAAGTTCGCTTCGACGGCGCATCGGGACGCGGCCAGGGCCAGGAAATGGTCGAGATCGTGTTTCGCTTCTCAGTCAGTCCGCGGGCCACTGGACTCGTCGTGGGTGACATCACCGGCATCACCAAAGACGGTTGGGATTACCTCTGGGTCTACTACGAGGAGGCCGAGGACAACACCGCCAAGCAACTGGTCCGTCGCCCACGGGCTGTCTACGTCGAGCAGATTTATCAGACCGGTGATTTCGCTGGCCTTGGCGTGGGGAGCTAGCCGTGGCCGGTGATCCGTTAGCCTTCGTCCGCGCCGGGCAGGCGGTCGACTTCTCGGCGTCGACGCACAATGCCTTCGTCGAAGCGGCTCGCTTCGCGAGCACACGCAAGAACGGCGGTCGTTTCCAACCGCTTGAAGTCGCCGAGCGAGGCATCGTCATCCCGGTGCGGAACGATTCCGGGGCAGATCGGAATCGCTTCGATGTGCTGGCCCATGACGGTGCCGTGTTCGCTTCCGGCGACAACCTACCGCAATTCAAGTCGCGCCCGGCGCTCGCCGGCGTCACGCCGGCCTATCCCGCACATTACGGCCGGTTCGTCGTGCTGCAGGAGCCGGTGAAGAGCGGTCGCCTCGGGTTGGCCATGGTCACCGGCGTCACGGCGGTTCAGCTCAACTTGGCCGATAGCGACGCCGTCAACGGTCATGACTGGGCCGACGTCGACGATGGCCAGGCGGGACGACTCAAGAGCGCCGCAACCGGCGCGGCACGCATTCTGGAAAAACCGGCGAGCAGTGGCGTCGGTTGGGGACTGGTGCTGCTCGGCACGCAAGGCGCGGGCGCACTCCTGTGTCGCACGCCAGGTGGCGGAATCCCAGCGTCGAGCGGCACGGGCTTCCCCTACACGCCGGGGAGCGCCTCGTGCGATGTCTGTGCGTGGAGCGGGGGTACGCTCATCGACGCCGGCTGGAATCTCACCGTTTACAACACGTCACGCACGCCCATCTCCGGCAACGAACTGATCCAGGTCAAGTTCGTCGGAGGCCGTGCGGTTAGCGACTTCGAAGATTGCACGCCTTGAGGAACGAGCGATGGGCAAA
>JALHLM010000248.1:7052-8513 GCA_022844585.1 Pirellulales bacterium
GGCTGTAACGACTGCTGCGGTCCCGGCGGCGGCCTCGATCCGGAATGCTACTTCGCCGCCGACAATTTCAATCGCCCGGATGACACCGACCTTGGCAGTGAGTGGGAGGAAATCTCGGGCTCTTGGGAAACGCTCGGCGACGTGCTGCATGGCTCGGGCACTGTGTTGGCGACGACGCCGTCGCCGACCGGTTCGTCGATGCACGTCTCCGTGAAAGTCAAAGGCACGGGCAGCGTCACGATCCTCCTGGCCGCCGACGAAGATGCCACTGCCTACATCTCCGCGACGCTCACATTTGGTGCGGAAGGAACGCTCAGCCTGAATCAAACCGGCGGCGATGGAGATGGCGACAGCGTTGAGTTGGCGACCGAGGAGGACGTCTGGTACACGCTAACGGCCTGCTACAACAGCACCACGGCCCGAGTGACCGTCGATGCCACCTCAGTATTCGCCACTCTGAGCGGCATCTCTGGCGATCGCGCGGGCTTGAAGGCATCGACCACGAACGACTTCGACGACTTCTTTGCTGCCGAAGTCAGCGAAGATTGTGCGGAGTGCTCCGGCGGCGGCGTGATCGGCACCACCGGCTGCGTGTTCTGTGCGGGCGGCGTGGTCGCCGAGTACTACCAGGTCGAAATCTCAGGCATGGCCGAGTTCGCCAACTGCCCCGACTGCTCGGCGCTCGACGGCGTTTACATCATGGGGCCGATGCAGCAGATTCATATCGACGGCGATCCGGTGAATTGCTCGGACGGCATGCTCCTAGCCACGATCTGCGCCGACTCCGACGAGCCAGGCTGCTATGGACTGATCGGACTGCAGTTCTATCAGGCCGGCGGGGCGTTCCACCTCCTGGTGAACTTGCAAAGTGGCGGCACACCCTGCGGGCAAGGCGGCGGCCAGCCCTCGATCGAATGGGAAATGGATTTCGCGCCCAGCGCCCCAGACTGCTTGTTCTTGGATGAGCTCGGCGTCCCCCAGCCGCAGTCCCTCACCTGGATCACCAACGGCATTCCAACCACTGAGCGCTGCGACGGCAGCGGCGCAACGTGCATCGTAACCGCGATCGCGGCCCCTTAGGGTGAACCATGTGGTGCGTATTTCAAGCGACCGACGAGCCGCGAGTTCACCGCTGTGCACGCTGCGGGTTTATGGCAGCGCCGACGCGGTTTCCGCCGGAGAAGGTGCGGCGACAATGTCGGCCGACGGGGGCCGTCGCACCACGGGCTCCGTCTTTGGCCGATCGAGTCCGAAGCTACCGCGCGGCTCGCGAGCGGTGGATTGCCGCGGGGCGTCCGGTGCGGAACGCGGAACAAATGGCTCGCTTACATGGCATTTGCCAAGCGTGCGAGCATTTTACTGGCGCGAGTTGCAAGCTTTGCGGCTGTGCAATCCATCCATCGCGGACTTGGCTAAATAAGCTACGCTGGGCGACTGAGCATTGCCCGCTCGCGACGCCCA
>JALHLM010000249.1 GCA_022844585.1 Pirellulales bacterium
CCGTTCCTAATCGGATTTGGGATTCTGATGCCGATCTTGCATGGCGCCCTCGCGGTGGTGCTCGGCCACTGGGCAGGTCTGTCGGTGGGCGGTTGTGCTGTCTTGGCGGCGATGGCGTCCAGCGCGTCTTACATCGCCGCGCCCCCGGCTGTGCGGATGACGCTGCCGGAGGCCAATCCCACATACTATCTCACGGCTTCACTGGCCATCACTTTCCCTTTCAATCTGCTGGCTGGAATTCCCTTGTACTACCAGATGGCCAAGTTGCTGCATGGCTAAAGGAGCTAGGTGATGCAATTGTGGATGCGTGTTTTGCAGTTGTTGCCCCAGCATGGACTTAGCAGCCGCATGCCGTGGATTTGAGCACTTCTCCTGGAGCAAAATGTTCATGACCAAGTCGCAAGTTTGCGCATACCGCGGACGAGATACTGCCATGCAAACCACAAAACTACTGAAGGTCACGATCATCGCGGAGGCGGTCCTGCGCGAGCGTCTGATCGCAGAAATCCTGTCCGCCGGAGCGACTGGCTACACCAGTGCTGCGGCGGAAGGCGAGGGCTCGCGGCATCTGCGATCGGGGGATCTTCCCGGCGACAACGTGCGAATCGAAACGATCGTCGACGAGCAAGTGGCTGACCGCCTCCTGACGCAGCTAACCGACCAATATTTCCCCCATTTCGCCTTGATTGCCTACGTCACGGAGGTCCGCGTGATTCGCGGTGAAAAATATGTCTGACACATGCCGAGCGGATTCTCAGCACCGACGTCACATGGTGTTTGGCCCTCTCCTCAGCCGAGCCCTCGTCGCCCAACCCCCAGGACCTCCGCATTTTGTGCGGCTGGAGGTTCCACTCGATCGCTTCATTGCGCCTTTCGATGCGTCGGTGCTGAAAGCAAGTCGCATTCGATTTCCGTCGCACCTTGAAGGACGGAGAAAACTTTGAGAATCCGTGGGACTGAAACTTGGCGTTGGGCCCAACTCCTGTCGCTTTCCGCCGCTGCGCACAACTCCTTCTCCGGATTATGAATCGAAGTTCGACTTTTTAACATTCGACCAGGCCGGAGTTTGACGATGGTAACAAAGATACCGGCGATCGATTGTTTCGCAGGCCATCTATGAGCGTATCTACCCTGCTGCAGGCGTGCTGCTTGACGTGATTGCTGAACATGCCCATCCATCGCCTTTTTCGCGGCTTGTCCAGCTTCTCAGGCCAGACGCGAGAGACATTGGGATCGTGGTCATTTACGCCGCGGTCGTGGGGGTGATTGCGCTCGCCACTCCGATCGCCGTTGAGCAGTTGGTGACCACCGTTGCCTTCGGGGCGCTTTTGCAGCCGGTCTTGGTCCTGGCGTTTATCTTGTTCACTTTTCTGAGCATGGGCGCGGCGATCACGACGCTGCAGACCTATGTCGTCGAGATGTTGCAAAGGCGGATCGCCGTCCGCGTCGTGTCCGAGGCCGCCCATCGACTGGCCTGGTTGCGCGTGCCGAGCCTGGACCATCGTTACGGGCCCGAGTTGGTCAACCGCGTATTCGAAGTGGTGACGGTCCAGAAAGCGGTGGCCTATCTGCTGCTCGACGGCGTGGGAATGACGTTGCAGACGATCGTCGGGATGGTCGTGCTGGCCTTCTATCATCCCGCGCTGCTCGGTTTCAATCTCTTTCTCCTGGTGGCGCTCGCGACGGTGCTCTTCCTCTTGGGACGGAATGCCGTCAAGACGGCGACGCTTGAATCACGGTCGAAGTATGCCTTCGTCTGGTGGCTGGAGGAACTCGCGCGGCATCCCTTGACCTTTAAGCTTCGCGGGTCCGGCGAACACGCGCTGGAAATGGTCAATCACCTGATGGACGAATATCTCACGGCGCGTGCGGCGCATTTCCGGGTGCTCATGCGGCAGATTGTGTTCTCGCTCGGCATTCAGGTCATTGCTAGCACGGCGCTCCTGGGGCTGGGGGGCTGGCTGGTGATTGAAGGCGAGCTAACGCTCGGTCAATTGATCGCGGCTGAACTCATCGTCGGCACGATCATGGGAGCATTCAGCAAACTCGGAAAACACTTGGACAGTTTTTACGATTTGCTGGCCGCCTGCGAGAAGCTCGGTTATATCTTTGACCTCCCTGCCGAGCCTGACCACGGCGCGATGGCCCCGCCAGTCAGTGGAACAAAGGGCGCCTCGGTTAAACTTCACAGCGTCGTCGTGGATCGAGGCGACGGTGCCATCATCGGCCCGCTCCAGCGAGAAATCCGCTCGGGCGCGCGCCTGGCGTTGACCGGCGCACCGGGTGGGGGAAAGACGACCTTGCTGGAGCTATTGTTTTGCGTTCGACCGCCGGACTCTGGATTCGTCGAAATGGACGGGACAGACATCCGCGAACTTTGCCCGCAGGCCGTTCGCGACCAACTGGCGCTGGTCGGACCGATCGAGATTTTTGCGGGAACGGTCGCTCAGAATGTGATCCTCGACCGACCGAATCAAGGCATCGCGGAGTTGTCGCGGGCCCTCGCCGCGGTCGGGCTATTGGAAGAAATTCAGGCGCTCCCGAGGGGCTTTCAGACGGAATTGACCACGGACGGGGCGCCGCTGACGGAAAGCCAGTGCCGACGACTCATGCTGGCTCGAGCGGTATTGGACGATCCCAAGCTGCTGATGATCGACAATCTCTTGGACACTTTGCCGGACGAAATCTTGAAAAAAACAGTGGACTACCTGCTTGACCCAGCACGTCCCTGGACGCTTGTCGTGGCGACCGGTCGGCAGGAATTAATCGATCGCTGCGATCAGGTCTGGCGATTGGACTCCCGGCGAACACTGGACCGCGCCGGCGGTCGACCCAATTCATCGTGAGGCCGATGACTCCGTCCACAGACCACATGCCGATGTTGCCCGTGATCCGCAGGACGGAATTGCCTCGCCTTGCGCGCTGGGTAGCGCGAAGTTTGCTGTTCGGCTGCATGGCCATCACGGCGGCGTTGGGCTTCTTGCCTTGGCAGCAGAATGTACGCGGCATCGGCCGGGTGACGGCGTTCGCGCCGCTCGAACGACAGCAAGAGGTCAAGGCCGCGATCAAGGGTCGCGTGATGGCCTGGAAAGAGGGTTTGCGCGAGGGCTCGCCCGTGCGTCAAGGCGACGTGTTATGTGAAATCCAAGGGATCGATCCGTTCTTGATTCGGCGTCTGGAGCAGCAAGTGCTGTACGGACAGCAAAAACGGGACGCCAGCCGGCTGAAAGTGGATGAGTATCGTGAGCAGGTGACTGCCTATACCGAGGCTCGTCAAAGGACGATCGAAGCGGGATTGCAGGGAGTGGAAGCGGCCAAACAAAAAGTCGCGGCGGAAAACCAGGCGCTGAGCGCGGCGAAAGCCGGCGAGGATCAGGTCCGCGTGAATGTGGAGCGTCGCCGGCAGATGTTCGCAGAGCAACTGGTCTCGCGATTGGACTTGGAGCAGGAGGAGCGGAAATTCCTCGAGGCGGCGGCGAAACTACGCGAAGCCGAGGCGAAAGTCGCCGGCGCGAAAGCGGATGTGTCCACGAAACAAGCGGAGCTGGAACTGAAGACGCGCGAAGCCGACGCAAAAATCTCATACGCCGAAGCGATGTTGAGAACCGCCGAAGGGGACGTCGCCGTAGCGGAAAAAGAACTGGTGGAGAGCGAATCCAAGCTGGCGCAACAACGCAGTCAGTCGGTTGCCTCGCCCATCGACGGCACCTTGCTGCGGCTGCTCGTCAATCAAGGGGGAGAGATCGTCAGCGAAGGCGATCCGCTGTTCATTGTCGTGCCGGATCAGGCCGAACGCGCCGTGGAATTGTGGCTCGATGGAAATGATATCCCGCTCGTGAGCGAGGGTCGCCAGGTGCGATTGCAATTTGAAGGCTGGCCGGCGGTGCAGTTCGTCGGCTGGCCCTCGGCGGCCATAGGCACTTTCGGCGGACAGATCGTGAATATTGATTCCACCGACAATGGCAAGGGCGAATTTCGCGTGCTGGTTATGCCCTTGGCCGGCGAGGAAAAATGGCCCACGGGGAAATTCTTGCGTCAAGGACAACGCGCGAATGGCTGGGTGCTGTTAGATCGCGTACCTCTCTGGTACGAGTTCTGGCGACAGATTAACGGTTTTCCGCCGGTGGTCGCGATGGAGGAGCCCAAGGCCGACGCCAAGGACAAGGGCAAGTCGGGTGGTGAGATCAAACTGAAGTCCAAGAAATGAGCGACCTTGTGAAGCATTTCGGCGTCGCGACCGTTCTCCTTGCCATCAGCGCCTGTGCGACGCGGCAAGAGCGGGTCCGCGTTGCGCCGGTTGCTCCTCCCGTTGCGGTGCCCAAAGTGTCGCCCGCCGCGCCGAAGCATGCCGCACGTCCACCGGCTCCTGTTCCGACCGCGCCGGTGGCGAGACACGCAGCGTCTTCCCAGGCCATCGCCACGGTGCAGTTCACCTCACCCCCGGAAGAACTACCGCAAGGCGTCGCGATCGCGATCAAACCGCTGACGCTCGACGAAGTGTTGCAATCGGTCGACCTGACTTTCCCGATGGTGCAAGCCGCTTACCAGGAACGCGCGATCGCGGAAGGGCAACAGTTGGCGGCTCGGGGCGGTTTTGACTTGACCGTGGATGGGTACAGCCTTGCCCAGCCCATGGGGTACTACAAGATGTATCGAACCGGGGCGACCGCGACGCAACCGCTCTGGCGAGGCGGATATGCGTACGGCGGATACCGGATTGGCGACGGCAATTTTCCGGACTGGTACGGCGAACGCCAGACGAACGAAGGGGGCGAGTTCAAGCTCGGGGCCACCGTGCCGCTGTGGCGCGATCGTGCGATCGACAAGCGTCGCGTGGCGATTGCGCAGAGCAACCTGGCGCGGGCCGCCGCGGAACCTTCGATTCAGGCTCAACTACTCGAAATCGATCGTGCAGCGGCGCAAAGCTACTGGACCTGGGTGGCCGCCGGAGAGGCGTTGCGGGTGGAGCGCGGCATGTTGCGCGTCGCGGAAGAGCGTAACGCGGCGATTAAACGCCGGGTGGAGTTAGGCGACTTGCCTGGAAGCGAGGCGGTGGACAACGATCGCGTCGTGGCCTCGCGACGCATGAAGGTGATTGCCTCGGAACGGAAGCTTCAAGAGGCGGGGATTAAGCTTTCCTTGTTCCTGCGTAGCCCGGAAGGTCTTCCGTTGATTCCCCCTCCGGAACTATTGCCCATGGGCTTCCCCGCACCGCCGACGCCGCGTCAGGATACGCTTCCGCTGGCAATCGACCGAGCGTTGCAGGCCCGGCCGGAGGTGCGAGAGCTGAACTTGCTTCGCCAAAGTCTCGCGGTGGACCTTCAAGCGGCTGAAAACATGCTGCTGCCCGGACTCGACGCGAACGTATGGGGTTCGAAGGATGTCGGCGGCAAGGCCAGTTCGTCGGGCGACAAGACGCCTTATGAAATGGAAGGCGGTCTAATCGCCGAAGTGCCATTGCAGCGTCGCGAAGCGCGGGGAAAGATCCGCGCGTTACAGGCGAAGCTTGCGCAGCTGAACGCCAAGCAGCGCTTCACGAACGACAAGATTGGCGCCGAGGTCCGCGATGCGGCGTCTGCTCTGTTAACATCGTACCAACGCGCCATGGAGGCACGCGCTAACGTGCGCTTAGCCCAACAAATGGAGGCCTTCGAGCGGCGACGCTTCGAGCTGGGAGACAGCAACATCTTCCTGGTGAACCAGCGCGAGATAGCCGCGGTGGAAGCCTCGCTGTTCGAAATCGAAGCGCTGGCCGACTACTATCGTAGCCTGGCGGTTTATCGCACGAGCCTGGCCGAGAGGGCCGTCGAACGGGCTATTCGCGCCGAGTAGCGCCTCAACCCAACGTCGATCTCAGGGCCGTCGAGCAACTTGCCCGAGAGCGGCTCGCCAGTCACTCGCGCCCTGCCCAATGACCGCGGTCGCCGTGGGCTTTCTAGTCGCTCGGCGTGAGCCCGTTCAACGAAGCCACTTGCCAGCCAGAAATCCCAGACAGCCGACCGACGCGGCCAGGATTGCGCCCCACAACAAGTCCACCACGGTCACGATCCACGGCCAGCTCTTGACGGTCGCCAGATTCGTCAAATCATACGTGGCGTAAGTGATCAGACCGAACAAGGCGCCCAGAGCCAACGCCTTTTTCGTCGAGCCGGCTTCTAAACTGGGCAGCACCACGAAGACCAACAAGCCAAAGACAAACAGCAAGTAGAACACGATGGCCGCTGGCCAGACGGGGTCGGTCCGCAGCAAGAATCCGAGATGCTTCTGATAGAATCCGCGAGCGACCAGGACCAACCAGACCATGTCGATGGCAAAAAAAGCCAGCAGCATGCAGAAGTACAACTTGAGATAGTAGGTCGTCATCGAAGCCTCGGATTCCTGTCGTGAAATTGGGGATGTGCCTGTTTGCTCCAAGCACATCGTAGCGGAGCAGGTACTGGGAACCAGGTCACGAGGTGGAGGATCGCTTCATGCTCATGCGTCAAATCAACGAGAGTACTTACGCCGCCGAGTCCAATCGCACCGGTGGCGCTGGATGCCTCTGAGCCAAGAAGATGGACGAGCAGTCGCCTTGCGCGTGAAACACATCCTTTGACTTTATTTTCCAACCGTAGATTCAAAGGACGGTCAGCGAAACCGAGTCCTATCCGCCGCTTTCCCGAGCAGACGAAACGGGGCCAGCATGGTGTTCCAACACGAGGCCCGGCTACCGTCGGCGCACGCCAACAGCAAGCTCAAGTCGTCGTCAATTGGCGCAGTCGTCGCGTCACGAAGTTTCGTGATCAAGCTCTGCAGCAGACGGTCGGGACGTGCGGCATTCAGCTGTTGGACTAGATTCAGCAGGCCTTGCGAATCCAACAGATTTCCGTCGGCAACACGGGCCTCCGTCACGCCGTCCGTGTAGGCCAGGATCATGTCACCCATGCCGAGTGTCAGATGCGTTTCGCCATAGGCCGCGCTTTCTGAGATGCCCCAAGGCGTATCGTGCAGGCCGGTCGAAACAGCGGCATCCGGCGCGATTTCGAAGAGCTCCCACCTTCCAGTATTTCGGCGATAGAGCAGCGGGGGTGGGTGGCCTGCGACGCTCAGCTGAAAGGAATGTGTGCTGGCGAAAAAGGTACCCACGATGGCCGTGGCAAAGCTGCCCTCCTGGTTTAGCTCGACGAATTCTCGATTCATCCCTTCGACGAACTGAGTTTGGCTGATGCTGTTGACGTGCCGCCGCATCAGGTCACGCAGTCGCCGAGCCAATTTCGAAACTCGTGGCCCATGGCCGCTTACATCAGCCAAGAGCATCCGGGAAATGCGGCCGGAGGCACAGGACGAAAGATAATAGACGTCGCCGCCGCTGCCCGCATTCTTATGAGGACAGGAATAAACCCAGACATCCAGGCCGGGCCGGTGAAAGTGCTCTTCCACACCCTGGTTACCGCCCCAAATCTCCAAACACTGCATTGGTTCGGCCATGAAGTGCTCGCTGGTGGTAACGCCGGTTCACCAAGGATCGAAAGCAGTCGTCCAACAAGAGTTCCCGCTCACTTCCTGCTACCGTAATTGATCGGTAGCATGCGGACGAGTGCTCTTTCCATCGAGCGTGTGCAGGACAAGCCGCATCATGGGGATGTTCTGCTTACTGTCCCCACCGTTTTCAAGGCTTGACGGACATGTTCGTCAGTAGCGAATTGCGCCGAGAAGATTTGTCGGATGACCCCTGCTTGATCGATGACGAAGGTGACGCGTCCTGGAAACAGCCCCAACGTCTTGGGAACCGCAAACGCCTTGCGGAGCGAACCGTCCACGTCGCTGACCAAGGGAAACGACAGTCGGTGCTGCTGCGAGAACGCACGATGACTTTCCTCAGAATCGCTGCTGACGCCAATCACGTCCGCCCCGGCCTGGACAAATTGTTCATACGAATCGCGAAAGGCGCACGCTTCTTGCGTGCATATCGGCGAGCCATCCTTGGGATAGAAGAAAAGCACCAACGCACGCTTCCCCAAATAGTCAGCAAGGCAGAGCTTCTTGCCGTCGGATGTCGTCGCGGAAAAGTCCGGTGCGCGGTCGCCAACTTCAACTCTTGCCACGCTCGTTCTCCCACAATTTGCGATGTCAGTATCCTTCAGCGTAATGCAACCCATGCCATCCATAGCACCAAGAACCCGCGGAC
Source organism: Pirellulales bacterium (assembly GCA_022844585.1). Classification (GTDB taxonomy): domain Bacteria; phylum Planctomycetota; class Planctomycetia; order Pirellulales; family JALHLM01; genus JALHLM01. The sequence continues at coordinate 8,168 of JALHLM010000249.1, forward strand.
GCTCCAGGCTGAGGTACGCAACCAATTGGTCGAGACGAGTCGCTGATGAACAAGCGAGTCAAAGCCCCGAGACAATACGTCGTGACAGGGAACCTGAAGCAAGGCCGTCGACAACCAAATGACTCCTAACAGTGCCAATCCAGTCCACAAGAGAAAGCTGGGGACGACCGCTGGGCGGAACCAAAGGAGAAGCACGGCCGTTGCAGCTTCGATCAGCATGGCAGGCGCGACCACCCAGGTGATGCTCAAGGTATGACGCTGCTCATAGGCGGCGAATTCGGCGCTGCCGACTCTGGCGAACAACGGG
>JALHLM010000250.1 GCA_022844585.1 Pirellulales bacterium
GATGATGAAGAAACCATTCACCCCTCCGAGTCGCAATTGATAAGCTAAGAAACCCTGGCGGTAAGCGACGTTTCCGCATTGGAAAATTCGGACACTCGAAACAAACTGTGCCTAACCCCGCGGCTGTTCCCGCGGGCGTCAGGAGAGACTCTGGCGGGGTAGTACCTACGCGAGTTCCCCGCTACCGTCGCGCACCGTCGCGACGGTTCCCATTGCGCCTAATACTCTTCTCGCGCGTGCGCGCGCCCGTACGCGTGTAATAAGTTGGAGACATCGCGACGGTGCGCGACGGTAGTTCATGTAAGTCTTGGCGGCGCAAGGCCATATGGCTGTCGCCAACGCGATCATCATCGCGACGGTTGTGCGACGGTTGTGCGACGGTTGTGCGACGGTTGTGCGACGGTCTGCGACGGTGCGCGACGGTAACTTGGTCATGACTGGCCCCCTTTCAGCTCAATCCCGGCGTAGAACGGCAGGTCGCGAGCACCGCGGCGACGCGTAATGCCGGCAACTGCGGCAGCCAGATCGCGCCCAAACGCCTGTTTTGTGCTCACCAGCGTGCGCCCTTCGCGCTCGCACCACTGCTTCCACGCTTGGTACAGCTCATCGACCCAGACGCGGCAGCCAGGCCCGACCACACATTCGCCGCGGACGAAGGCAGCCACCGGCGACGACAGGTCTTCGATCTCCTGCACCACGTCGCGGACGCTGCTGGGCAGCACGAAGTGACCGCGCTGGCGCAGTCGCTGCCAACCTTCGATCGCCCAGTTGAGGATGCCGGGCAGTTCGCTGAGCAGCCGAGCGGTGAGTGCCACGTCCTCTTTGCCGTAGAAGCTCTCCGTGAGCCGCAAGATCACGAAGCGACCGGCCAGAGCGCCGCTGGCGTCAGTGAGCCGCGGAAACTCGTTCGTGAGAAAGACGAAGCGGGTGGGCAGCTTCATGGTCACGCTGGTCAGGTGCTTCCGATCGACCGTCAGCGTGTCTTCGCCGCTGATGCACAACAGGCGCTCCACCACCGTGGCGATGTTCTCGCCGTGAAAGCGGGCATCACTGACGATGGCCAGCGACTTGCCGATCAGCGGTTGCAGTCCAAACGGTCAGGCCAGACTGGAGGTCGTGGGGCCACAGACGTTCCCAGCGCCGATCAGCCTGGTCAACACCCGCGCCATAGTTCCCTTGCCGCTACGCTTGGGCCCGACCACGAGGAGCATCTTTTGTTGCGAGGTATCGCCGGTCAGGCAATAGCCGAACCATTCCTGCAAGAGATCGAGTGACTCGAGGTCGCCGTCGAAGAGTTGGTGGAGAAATGCGTACCAACCGCGCGGTTCAGGCGCGCCGGGGTCAGGATCGAATTCGAGCGCCGACGACGAGAAGAAGAGGGGCGACGCCGGCAGTCGCTGCATCGTGGGCAGATGGAGCAGAAGCGAACGACAGGGAACGATCTCACTAGGTGACGGTCGATGGCCCGCGCCCTGCAGCCAGGAGGGACAAACGGTAGTCGCCGGCAGGTGACAGTACGCCTTAAGCGACTCCAAGGCAGCTTTCACCGTGGACGGGTTCGACTGGAAGTCCACGAGTTCCAGCTCGCCAGTGCCGCGATTGAGCACATAGCGCAGCGCGTCGTGCAGCCAGGCCTGCAAGCTGCCTTTGACGGCATTATCTTCCAGTTCGCCGTAACGATTATCGCGCCAGGCCGTCAGCGCGCCGGCGTAGCAGTGGATCGTCCGTCCGTCAGGGTGCAAGTAAAACTCACGCACGAACGACTCAGCCGTCGGCAGGGTGCGCGTGGGCGAGAGAACGAGTTTGCCGGACTGCGGTTCGCGGTTGCCCAAGGGAATGCAGCCGTCTTCCGCCAGTTCCATTGCTTGCGCGCGCTGACAATGCGATTCCGCGTCGCGGAGGCGCTGTACGATTTCCGCATCGCTCCAATCCCGGGGGAATGGCCGCTCTCGAGCGTACTCGCGGATCAGCGCGACGGCGGTCGCGTCATCCAGGTCGTGCTCGACGGCCCGGCAGGCGGCCGCGAACAAACGCCGCGAGCCGTCGCGTTGATCAGTAATTCGGATTCTGCGCATCGCCGCTAGGCAGCGGGCTGCGCGATCGTCCGAAGAAGATGGCGCCGGGAGCGTGCGATCGGGGGTATGCGGCGTTTCCGGAATACGTTTCTTATGCTCGCGTGCCGGGCGTTTCTCACCTAGCTCGATCAGTACGGCCTCGGCCAAGAGTTGCGTGCTAGCGAGCAGCAATTCGGGATCGACTTCGGCCGGCTCCTGTTGTTCGTCGTCCCAAGTGATCGGTTCGCCGATTTCATGCGTGCTGGGCGGGAAGACCGTGTGCGTTCCCGTGGAGCGAACCTCCACGATCATGCCCGACGAGCGGCTGGAGAATTTTTTCGTGACCAGAGGGGCGGTGACGCGATACAGCCAATGCGAGCGCGGTTTGGCGGGCCGACCGAACACCAGCGACGTCGGCGGCAGGAACTGCGCCGCCAGTTCCACCGCCCGCGGGTGATCCAGGTCCACGTCGATCAGCCAGCCTGACGGCTCGCCCAACAGCACGCTAATGTTCTGCGGATGGCCGTTGAAATGCTGATCGAGTTGGTCACTTGTCAGCCGCAGTTGCTCCCAGCGTTTAAAGCCAGGGTTCTTGCTGTGGTGCGGCACGGGAATGACCGACCAGCCGCGCTGGAGGTAGCGCTGTGCGGCTTGTCGCGCCGAGGCGCGCGCCGGTGCCTGAGGACTTTCAAGCTCCATGCGTATCGCCCTCCGCGGCCTGCCCATCCGCTTGGATTTCCCCGCGCTCGTGATCGATGCGAACCAGTTCCGAGGCAATCCACATCAAGTCGGCGTCGTGAAACACGCGAGCGTGGCCGGCCCAGCCCGTGGGGCGAAGGTTTCGCGTGCGGATGACGTACTCAACGCGATGCAAGGGCTGTCGCAAGCGCCTTGCGATCTCTCCGACTGTTAACAGCGATTCAGGCTCGGACATGGACTGGTTCCCTTTTGGCTAGCATCCGCTGCCGGATGTTCCGCATCCGCAATATGGCCCTCTATCTATAAATGTGGGGAACTCCGTGACCGTCGCTCGGGAACCGTGTGACCTTTTTCGGGGAACGGAGATCATCGACGGAATGTTAGCGTGGGCGGCGGCGCGATAAGATGAATGAGACCAAGGAGTTTCTCGGAGGATCGGTATCACCATGAACGAGCAGCAAAGCAGTCCCGCGATCCGCGCCGGCCAGGCCTTCATGGCCGCGTTTGCCGATGATCCCCAGGTCCAGCGGTCCATGGCCAAGGCCGCCTTTCGACTGCGGGCGTTCGCTGCCGGAATCAACGCCATCGGCGTCACGCAGCGCCAAGTCATGGAGACGATCGAAAGTGAATGCGCGGCCTTCCAAAATCTGCTGAAGGAGTTCGCCGGTGTCATCGGGCAGTTCAAATGCGGCCAGTTGGGGGCAATGGATGCAAGCCAAGTTGGCCCCGTTACAAGCCGCGCAAGAGCAGGCGTTCGCCGCGCTGACGGCGGAGATTCAGCAGTCGCACGACCAGTTGAAGAACAACTTGGCGGCGCACGGCTTCGACCCGCCGAACGATTTAGAGGAGTGGGAGAGGCTTGAGCGGCTGCGCAAGGCGATTTCCAAACTACGCGCGGCCAGCGAAGAAGGCGGCGCCGCGGACCACGTGCTAATTGTCCGCGGCGGCAGCCAAAGCGACCCGGAATACACGTTGGTCCTCCGGTTCGGCACTGATGATGAGTGATCAACTCTCATTGCAGTTGCGAGCGCACGTCTTATCGGCCAGACTCAGAATACAGCGCGAAGGCGTTGCGAACGGCGCTCGCGAAGGCGCCATTGTATTGTTGCGCCGAGGCGCCTTTGGAACCCCTGAAGCCGACCTCCAAAGGACGCGGACTCCCAAAAACCTTGTCGGCGTTGCAATGATTGCGTTGAATTTGGGTCATCTTTTCAGAGTCCATGATGCGTTCAGTACGAAGGGCGATATGGTCCGCGATGGCGGATCTTCGCCGCAGTCCACATTCGGCCGGCCCCGGAACACACGAAGCAGCTTGATTTTGAAAGGTAGTGGCAATGGCGGTCAAATGTCCTGGAGGACTTCTAAATCCAAGGGTTGCCGTGATCGGCGCGGGCATGTCTGGGTTAATCGGCGCGCGGACGCTCGCTGAACTCGGATGCGAGGTGACCGTCTTCGAGAAGAGCCGAGGGCTCGGAGGAAGGGCGGCGACGCGGAGAGCCGATCCGGCGCTCAGCTTTGATCACGGCGCGCAGTATTTTACCGCCCGGGATCCGCATTTCATTCAGCACGTCGCGACTTGGATTGAACAGGGAATCGTCGCGGAATGGACCGGTCGGATCGTGAGGATCGAAGGAACGATGGCCTGGCCGAAGATCGAACAGCCGCGGCGATACGTCGGAGTGCCTGGGATGACGGCCATCGCCCAGCACCTCGCTGCCGACTTGCACATCCGCCGAGACACGAGAATCGTTCGGCTCAACCGTGTCGATGAAGCGTGGCAGGTCACGGACGCTGCGGGACAGGTTTACGGGCCGTTCAGCCACGTGATCATGTCGCTCCCTTCTCCGCAGGCGACTGACTTGCTCGTCGACCACGCCTTTGCCGCCGAGACGCGAGCCATTCCGATGACGCCTTGCTGGGCAGTGATGGCCGCTTTTGAAAGGCGCATCGAAGCTGCCTGGGACGGGGCGTTCGTTCACGGTTCTCCGCTCGCGTGGGTGGCTCGCAATAATTCCAAGCCAGGACGCGATAGCTCAAACGATTGCTGGGTCCTGCATGCCTCGCCGGATTGGTCGGCGGTGCATCTCGATGACGATCGGGATGCCGTGAAGGCGACCCTGCTCGGCGCTTTCGCCGAGATCACTGCCCCATCCGTACTCTCGCCAATCCACCTCGATGCCCATCGCTGGCTCTATAGCGCCACCCCGTTGGTTCTCGATCGGCTGGCCTTATCCGATGGAGGCAGGGGGCTGATTGTTTGCGGCGATTGGCTGGCTGGCGGCCGCATCGAGGGAGCATTCCATTCCGGCGTCGCCGCCGCCAATTGTGTGCTTCGGCACATCGGGATTCCGTCTGAGAAGCAGCGCCCGATCCGCAAGCCCGTTCGGGAAAACGGTTCATGACGCAGGCCGCGCTGATCTATCCACATCAACTGTTCGTTGACCACCCGGCGCTTGTGAACGCCTCACAGGTAGTGCTGGTCGAGGAACCCTTGCTGTTCAGTCAGTACCGCTTCCACCGCCAGAAGCTGATCTTCCACCGTGACACGATGATGCAGTTTGCGGCAGGGCTTCAGAAACGGAAACTGAAAGTTCACTACATCGAAGCGAGTAAATTGCCGGACACGGCTGCCATTGCGGCCGTGCTGAACGACCTTGGCATTCGCTCCGTGCAATATGTTGATCCGTGCGACGACTGGCTAGCGACCCGACTGGCCGCGGCACTCGAGCGCCAGGGGATCGCCGCGGTCGTACTTGATGACCCGCACTTCCTCACCCCGACTTCGGTGATGCGTGACTTCACGGCGGGCAAGGATCGACTGTTCTTCAACAGTTTCTACATCGAGCAACGCAAGCGACTGGGGCTTTTGCTGGATGACGATGGCAAGCCGATCGGAGGTCAATGGAGCTTCGATCCGGATAATCGCAAGAAGCTGACGAAGGGCGTCCGCATCCCCGCACCGCCTGGTCCGAAAGCGGGGGAGTCCGTCCGGCTCGCGACGCAGTATGTGCGGGCGAATTTTCCCACAGCGATCGGCGCCGACTCGGAATTTGGTTACCCGATTGACCATGCCGCGGCCGCGGCGTGGCTCGACGCATTCGTTCAGGAGCGATTGGCGTCGTTCGGCGACTACGAGGATGCCATCAGCGTGGAGCACGGCGTGCTGTTTCATGCCGTGTTGACGCCAATGCTCAACGTCGGTCTGCTCTCGCCGCGACAGGTTGTCGACGCTGCGCTCGCACAGAGCAATCACGTCCCGCTCAACTCTTTGGAAGGCTTTGTCCGACAGATCATCGGCTGGCGAGAATTTGTTCGCCTCGTGTACCTGACTCATGGACGAGCGCAACGCACTCGCAACTTTTGGGGATTCTCCCGCGTCATCCCCGCCGCGTTCTATGACGCCACGACCGGCATCGAACCCGTGGACACGGTCATCCGCAGGGTGTTGCGCAGCGGCTATTGCCACCATATCGAGCGGCTGATGATCTTGGGCAACTTTCTGCTGCTCTGCGACGTTGCCCCTGACGCCATCTACCAATGGTTCATGGAAATGTTCATCGACGCCTACGACTGGGTGATGGTGCCGAACGTCTACGGCATGAGCCAATACGCGGACGGAGGGCTGATGACGACGAAACCTTACATCAGTGGGTCAGGCTACGTCTTGAAGATGAGCGACTTTAGGAAAGGCCCCTGGTGCGCCATTTGGGATGCGCTTTACTGGCGGTTTATCGACCGGCATAGCAAGTTTTTTGCGGCAAATCCGCGGATGTCGGTGATGGTCAAAATGAAAGAAAAGCTCGGCGCACGGATGGCCGAGCACCAACGATTGGCGGACGCTTTCCTAGCGCAACTGCATCAGTAGCTCCCCACCAGCATCGTTCCTGGTGTGCAGCAACCGTTGACCAGGCACGTTAGCGAAACGATGCGCGACGTTAGACAGGGCATGGTCCATTTCAGTTCCAAGCCGCCCTTATTCGGCAGCGGCCTGACGCGTGACGATGGGGACGTAGCCGATTTCCAGGCCCTGGGGTGGAGTGACGATGACGGCCGGATCGAGGTCGGCCAACGTTCCGACGGTCGGCGGGGGCAAATACTCGCGATCCTTGGTCCAATGCTTGTGAAGTAATTCGACCCGCTTTTGGACCGCCTCTCGCTCGTCGTCCGTCATGTCGGCATTAAGCATCGCCGGCTGGTCGGCGAAGCGGTACCAATAATAGGTAACCACGCTGCCGTCCCCCAACTTCGCCTCGAAAGGTCCCGCCGCTGGACCAGGCGTTTTCCAACTGCTATCCGGCTCGTCCGGCGTAACGTAAGGGGACCGTTCCGTACCGCGCCGTTTGGGGAACTCGACCTTCGCCAAACCAGTTTCGGCGGGGACGTCTTGCCCGCTGATCGCCACCCAAGTGGGCTGGTCGCGTTGAGTCTTTTCCAGTCGGTAGTATTCGGGCAAGGTAGCGAGCGATCCGTTCCGCGAAACGGCGTCTTTTGCCCACTGATATCCGTAGGTGGTCTCGTCCAAGGCGGTCGGCGTGGCGAACGAGCTCCAGGCGATCGGCGCCTTCTTCTCGTTCTCCGTGCCTGGCAAGTAAATCTCCCAAGTTGCGCCGCCTCCGCCCTTAAAAACGTGGATGGCGGACGCCTCGGCGTCAATCTCGCCGGAAGCCACGCCCCCACCTTGGAACCACGCTTGCACGTCGTCCCAGAGGGCGGCCTTCTTGTAAGCCGTGATGTGGTGAATGAGCGGAGCGTCTCCTTCTGCTGCCGCCGGGAACCCTGTTGGAGCGACCCGCGCGTAGGTGGCCCCGTTCGCATCTTGAGAAATGTAGGCGGGGATATGCTGCGTTTCCATCTGCACCGCTTTGTTGGGTTCCGACGGCCGGCTGTCCAGAAACTGCCCGGCGAGCTTGGGGTTTTCGACCGTCGGCCGCGACCAGAAGTACGGCAGGAAGCAGGTCACCGGCCCTTTGAAATTGCCGGTATTCAGAAACAGCGTCCAGCACTGGTCACCGGTCGGCACTTCTTTGCCGGCAGTCGTTTTATTGGGCGACGTCAATGGCAGCGGCAAATAGCCATAGCCGAATAATTCGCCGGAGGTCCCCTGTTTCAGGTTGAGCCCGTCCGGCGGCCAGAGCACCCACGGGCTCAGTTGCGCAATGGCATAGTGTCCGGCTGGATTCGACCAGTCACGGCCCTTGCCGGCGCCCGGACCGTTGGCCCATTCGATGAAATTGAGCGCCACGCCGCCCATGATGAACTTGGGGGTTTCCGTGGCGAATCGGGTGTCTCGCCACCAGCCGAGGCCTCCCTCGATGTCCGAATATTGATTCTTCGGCTCTTCGCCATCGAACTGGGCGAACATCCACGTACCGAAGAGGCCGCTCTGAAAATCCTGTCCCGGGTAGTTCTTCAACAGCGGCCAAGCCGCTACGTACATCGAGAATCCGGCGTTATAGGTCTCGTCCACCTTCTCGTGAGGAACGAGGAGATAGCCTGCCATCTCTGCTTGCTGAGGGGGTTTGTCCTCCACGGACAGTAATGCTTCGGCGAACGCCACGCCAATCGGGGCTAAGATCTTCGCTGCTCCGAGGTAGTGATAGCCGCCGTTCGAAACTCCGGCCTTCAAGCGATTCCACTCGTCTGCAGTGAAATGCTCCGTCAGGGCTTTTTTCCGCGCGGCGTCTTTCGCCTCTTCGTCAAGCTTCGGCTCCTTGTTGAACT
>JALHLM010000251.1 GCA_022844585.1 Pirellulales bacterium
GAATTCTTCAGGGAAGGGGTTGGCGAACGTGTAGCTGAGGTCCAGGAACATTTTGGGCGTGAAGAAGTACGTGGCCCCGGCCGTGGCCGCGACGCCGAACGCCCAATCGGTGTCGGAGACGGTCTGCGGGAGACCAGAGACGTCGGTGAATTCGCCGCCGATCGTCGCAAAGCCGACGACGTCGTTCAGGCTCGCGCCCACGTGATTCAATGAGGCGCCCGCGCCGCCGTAAATGAATCCGTTGCCGAACGAACGGCCCAGGAACGGCGTGAGGGCGAATTGATGGTCGGTGAAAACTTCGTACGATCGGGTAACGGAGTACCCTTCGAACGTGGCGATGTTGGGATTCGAGGACGTGCCGAACTGCGGAATGTTCAGATTATTCACCGACATGTTGGCGCCGATGTAGCTGTACGATTGCTTGACGCCCCACAGCCAGTTGCTGTCATCGAAGTGCCGGAAATAACCGAGTTGCACCAACGGCACGCAATCGGCCTCGGTTCCGAGCGTCGGCGTCACCGGAGGACCGTCGGCCGTGCCGGTGGCGACTAACTGCCCCGAGTCGTAGATCTGCGAAATGCCCAGGTTGTAGACCGATTGCTCGGGGGATCCGACCAGTCCCAGTCCCGCGCCGGCGCCGACAAAGAACATGCAGCGGGGGACGATCGAGCAACATTCATCGGCCTCGTCGAATTCCTCCGACCAGCACGATTCGCAGTCGCAACCATCAGCGCAAGTCGTTTGCGCCGCAACTCTGCCCGCGCTTCCAGTCGCCACAGCACAGGCAATGACCCACTGCCAGGCAGTTCGACTCGGCGTGACGGATTTCATCAAGCGTTGAACGGCAGCGAATAATGTGGCGCGCACTCGAATACTCCCGCCTGGAAATCGAACTGAACGCGATCCTTCTTGCCGGGCTTGCCTAGCCTTTGGCTCTTGCCGCAGGCATGGCTCCCAAGGCGTCGTTTCGTAGCGAAGCGGCGCTCACAGTCGACTTCGGTTCGCGGCGAGGGAAAACTTGACGATTATGCCGATCGCAACGGCTCCGCTGCTAGTCGGAATCCAGCCTTAAGTGGCCGCCGCACGTGCCCCTTTGTGGTTCCTTCCGTTGCTTCCGGACTCGCATTGCGTCGCCGCTTGCGACTCGAAATCAATCTGCGATACTGCTCCCGGCAGGCGGTTTTTCAGCTTTGGCGAGCAATTTTCAACCTGGCAGGAGTGGCATCCGATGACCGCGTTTCTCAAAGATTGGGAACAGGAAAAGAAGGCTTTCAAGGCGAACGTGCTAACGGAACTGCAGAACGGCGGCGCCGCGATTCCGGCCGACTTCAAGAAAGCCGCCGCCACGTTTCTCAAGGCCGACACCGGGATGACGCCGGCGCTCAAGGAGGTCGACGCGGCGTTCGGCAAGGGACATCGCAAGGCCGTGATGGACGCCCTGACTGCTCTGCACGCAGTGATCGAAAAGACGGCCGTGAAAGTGTTGACGTTCGCAGGCGAAGCGCGGTCGAAATCAGCCGAAGTAACCGATCAGGCCGCGTCCGACGCCCTGAGTGAAATCCACATGGCGGGCGCGTTGTTCAACAAAGTAGTGATCGGGTTCGAGACGTCCGTCGCCAAGGAATTGGAGAAACTGCAGCAAGCGAAAAGCCCGACCAATACGAAGATTGACATCATCTCCCTTGAAGGGGATATGGACGCCGCGGTGAACCGGTTCAAGACGGAGGCCAAGAAGTACAGCGAGCTGGAAAAGAAGTTCAAAACCCTCAACGCCGTGAAGCACGCCGAAAAGGCGATGCAGGCTTACTCTAAGGCGGCGGCTCGTACTCAGGTGACGGAGGCGCGCGTGGCGCTCGAAGTCTTTTTCGAAGGGGTCGACGACCTGGTCGACCACAAGAATACGATCGCCAAAGATAAATCCAAGCCCGACGCCAAATACATCGCCGCGGTCGGCAGCCTCTGCGACGCCCTGACGACGATTAAGTCGGCGCGCGGCGCGGTCTCGTACAAGAATCTCAAGGCGCTGGAAGGGAAAGGCAATTAGATCGTCGCCCTCACTTCTTGAGTAAACCTTGAAAGTTGAGCCAGGCCGCGAACTCGTCCGTCCAGTTGTCGCTGGGCTTGTTTTGTTTGCGCATGCCAAAGCCATGACCGCCGGTTGAGTACAGGTGCAGCTCAACCGGCTTTTTCGCCGCCATCCATTGCTCGTAGAGACGGATGCTATCCGGGGCGAGGTTGAGCTGGTCGTCGGTCGCGGCCGCGATGAACATCGCCGGGGCGTCGCTCGGCGGGTTGCCAGAGCCTTCCGCCCAAGCGGGATAGATCGGCGCGGCGAAGTCCGGACGATTCTCTTTGGAGTACTTACACGCCGTGGAAGCGGCGACCATGCCGCCCGCCGAGAAACCCATGATGCCAATGCGGTCGGGCTTGAGGCCATAATCCTTGACGTGCTTGCGCGCGTAGTCGATGGCCGCCAGCCCGTCCGCCGTCGCGAGTTTAACCACCGGCGCGACCGCCTGGTCGAAGTTCTGCAGGTTCGCCATCATCTCGCCGAAGGGATTGTCGGATTTCGTCTCGACGAGCCGGTACTTGAGCACGAAGCCGGTGACGCCGCGGTCCGCCAGCCAGCGCGCGGCGTCGTAACCTTCATGGTCCATCGAAAGAATATGAAAGCCGCCGCCCGGGCAGATTACGACGCCAGTGCCGTTGGCCTTCGCGGCATTCGCGGGAAAAACTTGGATCGTCGGATGGACGACGTTCGTCACGACGTCGGCCTGGAGGAAATCAATGCGCTGCTTGCCTTCCTCGTGCTTCCAACTCTCCGAGCCCGGCGCCGGACCTTCGTAGAGCCGCACGACTTTCTCTTCGGCCTTCAGTCGCGCACCAGCCAGGAACAACACGAGGACAAACGGCAACACAACGAGTCGCAGCATGGCGTCACCCAAAATGAAAGAGCGCGGGGAATTGGCGAACTGCGCCCAGAGTTGGGACGCCGCCGCCGAGGAGCAGCGTATCAGGGCGCCGAGCTGAGTGCCAGCAACCCCAAGTGATTCGCTTCTTAGCGAATGCCGCCGCGCCGCGCAACGCATCGCCAGCCGCAACCGAAGGCCGCGATCAGCGCCAGCGCGAAGGTGCTCGGTTCAGGAACTGTATAAGCGAAGGTGTACTTCGGGCCGTCGACCGGGCGATAGTCCGGTCCGCCGCTCATCGTCATCAGTTGTGCACGATGGAACTGCATCACCAGCGGTTCGCTCATCGGAAAATGCCCCGTCACGGTGGTGTCATCCACGCCGGGCCCCTGCGACACGAGGAATTCGCTCCTCTCGAGATCAAACTTGAGATTCCACTCCAGATAGTCCACCGTTTCCGGATACTCCGCGAAGACGCCTTCGAATCCATGCAGTTCCAGCTTGTTCACGGTTGCCTGCGCTTGGCCGAGTCCGTCGAGCTGCAGACGCATGTCCAGTTCAAGATCGAACATGCAGACGAACGGATCTTCCCCGCAACCGAGCGAACCACTTGCCATGCTGGCAGCTTCATAGCGCAGCGTGCCGAGCGCGGGATTCACCTGCACGCGAAAACCCTGATAGTCAGCCGCCGCCACGCCAACGAGACCAAACACAAATGCCATCGCGGTGCAGATCGCCGATTTCATCAGTGTGCTCCAGAGTTGAGAATTCGGAGTTGCCATTCCGTCTGTAGCCGGCCTCGGTGAGGCCGGGGAGCGGACGTGCTGTGGTTCCAAGAGGTCGTCCATTGCGACGAGCGCGCAATGCGGCGCGTGTACCCGGCGCGGCGGAGGTCACAGACCTCGGCTACCGATGTTTTGCATTGGAGGCCGTGGTCGCGTCGAGGAACTTGGGACGCGGCGGCGCTTGGCGCTGCGAAGTATGCGCTCCAAAGAACGACGCGACGCCGGCGACGACGGCGCGTTGCTCGTCGGCGGTGAGTTCGGGGAAGATCGGCAAGGCGAGCGTTTCCTTCGCAGCGCGTTCCGTCTCCGGCAAGCTGCCGGGGCCGATGCCGAGCGACGCAAAGCACTCTTGCAGGTGCAACGGTACGGGATAGTAAATCTGCGTGCCGATCTTGCGCGTCGTCAGGTGTTCGCGGAGCGCGTCGCGCTGGCCGCCGGGGACGCGCACAATGTATTGATTCCACACATGACGGCAGCGCGGGCTGGCCGTCGGCAAACCGAGGCAATCCGCCAGTCCGGCCTGCGAGAACAACTCGGTGTAGCGCGCGGCGTTCGTCGCGCGCTGCGCGGTCCAGCGATCGAGGTGCGGCAACTTGACGTTCAACGCCGCGGCCTGCAACGAATCAAGCCGGCTGTTGAAGCCGACGAGTTGGTGATGGTAGCGCTGACGCTCGCCGTGCACTCGAAGAATACGGAGTTTGGCCGCCACATTGTCGTCAAGGCAGGTCATCAACCCGCCGTCGCCGATGCCGCCCAGATTCTTCGTTGGATAGAAGCTGAAGCACCCGACGTCGCCAAGGCAGCCGGCGCGGCGCCCGTCGAACTCGCCGCCAATCGCCTGGCAAGCGTCTTCGATGACCGCGATGTGGTGCCGCCGGGCGATCGCGTTGATCGCGGCCATGTCGGCGCATTGGCCGTACAGGTGGACGGGAATAATCGCCTTCGTGCGCGGCGTCACGGCGGCCGCGATTTTGGCCGCATCGATGTTATAGGTAATTGCGTCGATGTCCACGAATACGGGCTTCGCGCCCAGTCGCCAGACGGCGCCGGCGGTGGCGAAGAACGTGTAGCTCGGCATCAGCACTTCATCGCCCGGGCCGATGTCATAGGCCATCAGGGCCAGCAGCAAGGCGTCGCTTCCGGAGGCGCAGCCCAGTGCATGCGGGACCTGGCAATACGCGGCGAGCGATTTCTCCAGCTCCGCGCAATCCGGCCCAAGGACGTACCGTCCTGTGTCGCAGACCTTGGCCAACGCGGCAAACAGTTCGTCGCGCAGCGCCGCCTGTTGGCGCAACGTATCGAACAGCGGGACTTCCTGCCAACTCGACGGATCCTCGGCGACGGGCTTCATGCTCGACTCCCTGTACAACCACGCTGGCCGTCACGCGCAGCGCGTGCGGCCTCCCAAATGTGGGCGGAAGAGTAGAACGGGCCGCGTTTTGCGTCAAGGCGAGCGGCGGGGACTTTCGCGTCGGAAAGCGCCGGCCGCTCCAAGCCCAGAGAAGGCCCTCGACGACTTTTATATTCTCTCAAGCCGATGGTGGCCTTCCCTGGGCTTAACGACAATACGGCCCGCCACGCAACGGACGCCTCGCACCTTGCAGTACGCCCGGTTTTTGCTCCAATCAGCTTCGCGGAGGGGGAAATCCGCGTACCGAGTTGTCCGGCAGTCGCTATGTCTCAGCCCACGGTCCTGATTACGGCCTTCGAACCCTTTGGTGAATGGCGGACCAATTCCAGTTGGCAATGTCTGGTGAATTTCACCCGAGATTTGCCGCTGGAGCCGAAAATCGTCACGCGGCTCTATCCGGTCGATTTCGCCGCCGCGCGGACGCGCTTGTGCCGGGATTTATCCGCTGGCTATGACGTGGTGCTGCATCTCGGGCAGGCCAGCGGCAGGGCGACGATCGATCTGGAAATGTTCGGCCTGAACATCGGCGGGAAGCCGGGCGATGAGCAATCGAACTTTCGAATCCTGGAATCCGACGGACCGGCGGCCTATCGCAGCAACCTCCCGCTGTTGGATTGGGCCGCGAAGCTGCGCCAGCGGGGAATTCCGGCGCAGGTCTCGTACCACGCCGGCACGCATCTGTGTAATGCGATGCTGTACTGGACCCACTACTTCGCGGAACGCGACGGCTATGCCACCCGCGCGGCGTTCGTCCACGTGCCGCTGGAACCGAGCCAAGTGGTCGACGCCGAACGCAGCCTGGCGTCAATGCCGACGTCAATGCCGTCCACAGCGCTACGGTGCATCGTCAACGAAATCCAAGCGGAGGCGAGTCGACTGGCGTAGGGGTTGGGCCTGGGCTCAGTTTGAAAACATGCTCCGTGCGTGGGTGCCACTGGCGGCTTGTCCGCCAGTGCCAGAGTTGACGCCGCCATACACTGGCGGACAAGCCGCCAGTGGCACCCGAATCGTGTTTTCAAAGTTACTTGTTCGCCGCCTGGGGATTTTCCGTCACTGGCGCCGGGAAGCGTTCTCGCGGCGCGCCGAATTCCCAGACCTTGATCGAGTCGCGCTGGCTGCCCGTCGCCAACGCCGTGCCGTCCGGAGAGAAGGCCACCGCCCAAACGGCGCTCGTATAGTTTTCGAGCACCGAGGTTGTTTGCCCCGAGGCGATATCCCAGAGCCGCACCGTTTGATCGTGCCCCGCGCTGGCTAGGCGTCCGTCCGGCGCGAACGAGAGATCAACGATCCAATCCTTGTGACCTTCGAGCACTTTGTTCGCCGGCAAGGCGTTCAGGTCCCAAATCAAGATCTTGCGATCCGCCCCGGCGCTCGCCAATTTACTTCCATCGCGCGTGAACGCTAGCCCGCGGACGAGATCGGAATGCCCTTCGAGCTTGGCTTTTTCCGTGCGGTCGGCGACGTTCCACAGCCGGACGGTTTTGTCCGACGAGCTGGTGGCAATGGTCTGCCCGTCCGGAGAAAACGCCACGCGGAACACGCCGCCGGCGTGGCCGGCGAGGGGGCCGATTTCGGTGTTGTCGGCGATCTTCCAAAGCTTCACGGTCGTGTCGTCGCTGGCCGTGGCCAACGTCTGGCCATCCGGGCTGAAGGCCACTGACGTCACCCAGTTCTTGTGCGCGGCGATCGAAGCTTTTTCCTGACCAGCGGCGACGTCCCAGATTTTCACCGTGCCGTCGTAACCGCCCGTCGCGAGGAGCGCGCCGTCCGGCGAAAACGCCACGCACCAGACGCAGGTGGGATGTCCGGCGAAGTTGGCCAACTGCTGGCCGGACTTTGGATCCCACAGCGTGACGTCGCCAGGGCGATAGAGCAGGGACTCGCCGCCGACCGTGGCCAACTTCGCGCCATCCGCCGAGAAGGCCGTTCCGGTGACCCAGCGGCGATATTGCGAAATCGCCGGTGCGTCCTGCGCCTGCGACATCGCTGGCCACAGCGAACCAATTACCAGAGTGCTCAGGAACAGCCAACCACGTCGAGTATCCTGTGGATTCATCATCGAATGCTCTCCCGCCAGTCAGGTGCGCGCCGATTCTGGGAACTCAATTGAACTCCAACCGCATGCGCCAAAGTATAGTCCGTCCCGGGAATGGATGCACGTCTGCGACGATTCAGCATGCGTCACGACGCCGATGCGCTTGTATACCGATCGCCGTCGCCTAGAATGACCGCTTGCGGGCTCCATCGTCCGCCAACATTGCATTTCAGCATCATCACAACGAAAGCCATCGAGTCGCCATGAGTGGTCCGATCGTCCGTTCCGGGGCCAGCCCGGAGTTCACGAAGAACTGGGAAAAAATCTTCGGCAAGAAGTCTGGCCAAAGCGCGCCCAAGGCCAAGAAGCCGGCGAAGAAGTCGGCCAGCAAGAAGAAGAAATAGCCGGACGCGGCACGGGAGCTAGCGTCCGCAATAAAAAAGCCCAGGGAAGGCCCTCAGAGTCGTCGCTGAAAAGACGATCTCTGGAGGCCTTCTCTGGGCTTAGACGCGCCGATTTGCTGCGAAGCCAGCGGCGCTTAGGCCAGCGACAGCTTGCTGATCTTCACGCGGGTGTGCATCTGGCGGTGGCCGTTCTTACGGCGCGTCGTTTTGCGACGGCGGAACTTTTGGACCACGAGTTTCGGGCCTTGCGTGACGCTGACGACTTCGCCGGTCACCTTGGCGCCCGGCACATTGGGCGTGCCAATGCGGATGTCGCCGTCGGCCGACCAGGCCACGACCGCGTCGAACACGATCTCATCGCCGGCCGAGGCCTCGCGATAGTCGAGGTCCAACTCCAGCCCTTCTTCGACCTTATACTGCCGCCCGCCGTCTTGAATGATCGCGTACATGTTCGAAATCGCCGTAAAAGATCGACATCATCTCGTTGGTGCGACTAGACCGACAGGCATCCACCCGTCCGCCCAGCGCTGTGAAGCCCCATAATCTAGCCCGGTTCCTCACCGTTGTCGAGACGGGCGATGTTGGGAAACGCCAGGTTGTCTCCCCTTCTTCCGAGCGTTTCCTCCGAAGTGACCGCTTACTCAAGGGACGAACACTTTGGCGCCAGCTGAATCTCGCCAAACGGCAGAATTCCACCGCTCCGGGGGGGCGTGCTACAATCTTCCCCATCTGCTAGCGCCGGACCGCGAGGTGAGTCATGTCCGAACCGCAAGAAACTCAGCCATCTGACGACCTGCTCGACGGCATTATCTGCGAATACCTCGAAGCCGTGGAACGCGGCGAACCGGTCTCCCAGGACGCCTTTCTGGCGAAACATCCCCAATTTGCGCCCCAGCTCCGGGAGTTTTTTAGTGACT
>JALHLM010000252.1 GCA_022844585.1 Pirellulales bacterium
AGTTAGCCCCAACGGGGCGGCCGTTAGTAGCCAGGGGTGAGCGCAGCGAACCCCTGGATAGGGTGCCTCCGAAAATCCTCATTAGCCCCATCGGGGCGACCGTCAACGGGCCATGTCAAACGATCGCCTCTTCAAGGCGTTAACACGTCTTCACTGGTTCCACTCCTTGGCCGGGCGGACTTCGACGTTGGCGGATACGAACGCTTTCGGTATCAACGTCGGCCAATAGGCGTACACCGGGCGGACGTCGCCGCGGGCGGTGGCGTAGCCGGCCAGGCCGGGGGGGCCGCCGGTGATCAGCGGGGCGAATTGCCGCGTGAAACGCTCCGCCACGTCGCGCCGAGGATCGCGCACCGATACGCGGAGCAGTAGTTCGCGCGGCGACGATACGTTTTCATCCGTGCCCGGCACGCCGTCGCCGGTTCCCAGCAGTTCGACGAGCTGTTGTTCCGGCTCCGCTCCGGCGTCGCGCAAGCGTTGGAAAATCATCTCCGCGCACACGCGCGCCTTCCCGCGGCAATCCTCGCCGTAAACCAAAAGCTGCCCGCTGGTCGCGTATCCGGCGTGATAGGCGAGCGAGACCTTGTAGCTGTCGGGCGGCGCCTGGCCGGTCCCGCCGGAGAGTTGCACGCGATCCGCACCGACTTCGGCGACTTCCAGCGTCGTGAAATCGACGTCCACGTCGGGCGTGAGGTAATGTCGCGGGTCTCCGATCTCGTAGACGAGTTGCGAAACGACGGTGCGGCGATTGACCACGCCTCCGCCCGGCGCTTTCGTGATCACGCAACCGCCGTTCTCGGCGATCTCGGCGATGGGAAATCCCAGGTCGCGAAAATCGACATCGCGCCAGCCGGAGTAATAGCCGCCTGTGGCCTGCGCGCCGCATTCGATCACGTGCCCGGCGACGCTGGCGCCGGCCAACCGTCGCCAATCGTCCCACTCCCAGCCGTATTCATGCACGGCCGGCGCGACGGTAAGCGAGGCGTCGGCAACGCGCCCGGTGACGACGATCCGCGCACCCGACGCCAACGCCTCCACGATTGGCCGCGCGCCCAGATAAGCGTTCGCCGCGACTGCCTTCGCCGCTGGCGTGGCGGCGAGCCGATCGGCGAGCGGCTCGCCGGTGTCGAGATGGCGAAACTCCACTCCCTCGTGTTGGAGTTCCGGCAGGCGATCCAGCAAATCGTCGCCGTCGACGGCGGCGATGGCGCACGCGCCCAGCCCCGCGTCGCAAAGTGTCCGCGCCGCCGCGGCCACGCAGCCGCGCGGATTCATGCCGCCGGCGTTGGTGATCAGTTTCAGGCTGGGCCGCCGCTGCAACTGGGGGACGAGCGACGCGAGCACTTCGAGAAAATCGCCCGCGTAACCCAGGTGCGGTTGCTTCGCGCGCTGCCGCGCCAGAATCGACATCGACAACTCGGCCAGATACTCGAGCGTCAGGTAATCGAGTTCGGCCCGCTCGACCAATCGGCGCGGAGCGGCCAACTCATCGCCCCAAAAACCAGCGCCGTTGCCGATCCGGACCGCCATGTCTCGCCGACCCCTGAAGGATTGTCGCCGTCGCGTATCTTAACGTACTTCGGACTGGAGGCTGATCCCCACGGCAGCCGAGCCTGACGCTCGGTAAAATCAGATCATGCCCCGCCGCCGTGGGCAGTGGCCACAAAAGGTTGGTTGCGGTGGCAAAGCGGAATTACTCGGCTTTCGTCGCGGGAACTGTATCAGTTGCGTAGAATAAGCTGGCGGCCGGAGGACGGCTTGGCACGATGGGTTCGAGTTTCACCACCGGCACGACGGTTGCGGACACCCCATCGGCTGGGTTTTCGGTGTCCCCTGACCGGCGGAAGTGATATACTTCTCATACGCGTCGCGAACGGAGTGCCACCGCCACCCGACGAGCATTGATAGGCAGAGGAAATGGCCCGCAAGCAAGATATCGACTCCATCTTGAAGAACTGGACGTTCGAACCGGGCGAGGTCGCCGCCCGGATGGTCCGCGGCGCGGATGGCCGCGACGTACTCCAGATGCGCATCGAGATGGGCGTAATCCAACTGGAGGTCGACGGCCGGCCCGACGGCGAACGGCCCGGCGGAGCGGAGACCTATTACGACTACCTGGTGGGACTGGCGATCAACGAAGGGGACGATTTCGTTCTCAGCGAAGAGCAGTGCGCGGAGGCCGACCGGGAGTTCGTGCAGTTTTATCAGCGCCGGCTCTGCTGGCTGGCCCTGCGCGAATTCGGCCGCGCCGTGGGCGACGCGGATCATACGCTGGCCTTCATGGACTTTTCGCGCGACTACTCCCCCAGCGACGAGTGGACCGAGGCGCACGAGCAGTATCGGCCGTTCGTCCTGTTCCAGCGGACCCAGGCGGCCGCGCTGCGAGCGCTGGAGGAACACGGTCCGGATCGCGCCATCGAAGAAATCAACGCCGGCCTGGCCAAAATGAAAGAGTCTTACGACTCGTTCGAGCATGAGGAGGCGTTCGAGAACGACGAGTTGGTCGAGCGTCTGGTCGAGCTCCGCGAATCGCTCCGCCAGCACTTCTCGCTGGAGCCGAGCCTCGACGAACAACTCGCGGCGGCGGTGGCCAGCGAGCAGTACGAGTTGGCCGCGCGGCTACGCGATGAAATCGCGAAGCGCAAGCACTCGAAGGCGTAGTTTGGCGGCGGCGACGTTACGCTAAAATCTGCGCCCGCTTCGGATCATAAGGCGGCTGCAAATGCGCCGTGGCCGCGTAGCGCTGGCCGTTGATCTTGATTTCGTACGTGCCCCGGCGGATGAACTCCGCGTCGATCGGCGCGTCGTGATTCACGTAGCCCAGGCCGATCGCGTGGCCCAGCGTGTGGGCGTAGCCGCCGCTGGTGGTGTAACCGACCGCGCGGCCGTCGCGGTAGATCGGCTCGCTCCCCCACAGCACCGGCTCGGGGTCGTCGATCGTGAACGTGACGAGGCGCCGCCTCACGCCGTTTTGTTGCTGTTGCAGTAGCGCGTCCATCCCCAGGAACTCCGGGCACTTGCTCCAGGCGATGGCGAAGCCCAGCCCGGCTTCGAGCGGAGTGTCCTCCGGCGAAAGCTCCGCGCCCCAAGCGCGATAAGCCTTTTCCAGGCGCAGCGAGTTGATCGCGTAGTGTCCGGCGTTCGCGAGTCCGTGCTTCGCTCCGGCGGCGGCGAGGGCGTCGTAGGCGCAGGCGGTCTGATCGACCGGAACATGCAGTTCCCAGCCCAACTCGCCGACGTAGGTGATGCGAATCGCCAGCGCCGTCGCCCGCCCCACGCCGATCCAACGCGCTGTGCCGAAAGGAAACGCCTGGTGCGATAGGTCGGCGTCGGTCAGCTCTTGGAGCAACTCGCGCGATTGCGGGCCCATCAAGCCCAACACGCCGTACAGCGCGGTGACGTCGTGCAACTGGACGTTCGCCTCGGCCGGGATGTGGCTGCGAATCCAATGGTAGTCGCGCATCGTCTGCGCGCTGCCGGACACAAGATAAAAGCGGTCGCCGCCCAAGCGCGTGATCGTCAGATCGCTCTCGAAGCCGCCGTCCTCGTTGAACATCCCCGTGTACACGGCGCGGCCGAGGGGGACGTTCATTTCGTTGCCGCAAAGGCGCTGCAACAAGTCGAGCGCGTCCGGCCCTTGGAAGATGAACTTCGAAAACGCCGATTGATCGAACACAGCCACCCGTTCGCGCGCGGCGCGATGTTCCGCCGCCGAGTAGTCGAACCAATTCTGCCGGCCGAAGGAATACACCGTTTCGGGCCTCACGCCTGGAGGCGCGAACCAGTTCGGCCGCTCCCAGCCCATCTTGCTGCCGAAGCATGCGCCCTGACGGGCGAGGCGTTCATGCACAGGCGACAGCCGCAGCGGCCGCGCGGTTTCGAACTCGTAATTGGGCCACGCCATCTGGTAGTGCAAGCCCAGCACTTCGGCCACGCGCTCGCGAAGGAACGCGCGGTTGTTTTGTGAGGGAGCGAAGCGGCGGATATCGACGCTCCATACGTCCGACGGCGGCGCGCCTGCGACGATCCAATCCGACAGCACCTTGCCTGCGCCGCCGGCGCTGGCGATGCCGACGGAGTTAAAGCCCGCCAACACATAGCAGCCAGGCAACTCGGGCGCCTCGCCGCAGACAAAGTGGTTGTCCGGCGTGAAACTCTCGGGTCCGTTACAGAAGACGGGGAACCGCACCTGCTCCAGGATGGGAATTCGATGTTTGCCGCCGGCCAGCGGCTCGGCGTACTTGGGCCAGTCCGGCTCCAGCAGCTCGAAGCTGAAGTCCTTGCGGACGCGATCCACCATCCACGGATTCGAGTGCTTCTGAAACGCGCCGAGTACGATTTGATCGCCGTCGGTTCGAAAGTAGATGGCCCGATCCGGATCGCGCCCCACCGGCATATCGTCATGCACGCCCTCGATCGGCTCGGTGACGATGTAGTGATGCTCGACCGGATGGAGCGGCACTTGAATGCCATGTCGCAGTCCGAATTGCCGCGTCCACATGCCGCCGCAGATCACGACCACTTCGGCCTGGATGTCGCCGAGAGACGTTTCCACGCCGACGGCGCGGCCGTTTTTGGTGAGGATGCGTTTGGCTTCGACATGCTCGAGTATCTTGGCGCCGCGATCGACCGCTCCTTTCGCGAGCGCTCGGGTGGTCAAGTCGGGCCGCAATTTGCCGTCGAGCGGCAGCCAGGCGCCGCCGAGGATGTCGTCGCGCCGCAGGAAGGGCCAATGTCCGACCACTTCATCGGCGGTGATCAGATGCACCTCGACCCCGAATAGCTCGGACATCGCCGCGGTGCGTTCCAGCAACTGCATCCGCGCCGGCGTCGTGCCTACAATCAGACTGCCCACTTGTTTCCAGCCGGTCGGCTCGCCGGTCTCCTCGGCCAGGCGCGAGTAGAGGTCGGCGCTGTACTTGTTGATCTTGGTGAGGGCGTTGCTGTTGCGCAGGCGGCCGATCATCCCCGCCGAGTGCCACGTCGTGCCGCCGGCCAACCGATTCTGCTCCAGCAGGACGACGTTCTTCCAACCGGCCAGCGTCAGGTGGTAGGCCACGCTGCAGCCCACGATCCCGCCGCCGATAATCACGGCCCGGGCATGTCGCGGCAACTCTTTGCACCCCAGCGGCCAATCGGCCTCGAAGCGGTTCAGCATGGGAAAGTAAGCGTATCGAGGAAGTGGTAGGCTCGGATGGAAATCTCAAGTGGCGTGCGAACTCCCGGCGAATCAAGAGTATATCGCGGCGCGCACGCGCCAGAAATGCGGCGCATGGCCGGAGCAAAGACGTATACTTGTGGTCCGTTACATGGAGCTGTTTTCGCGGCCAGGAAAACGGCGGGTGCCTGGGGCAGGGGCAAGGAAGGCCGGTACGCAACGTCCGCCGCGCTGGGGCTTCGTTTGACCTGCCGGCAAATTGCCACGATGCCCCAGCCAAATCGACCTGGGCGCCTGCCGAGTTCGCCTCAGCCCCAGGCGCCCGCGTCGAATTCGTGATCCGAAGCGCGCCATGTAACGTGCCACGATTGAAATCCTATCTGCGCACTCAACGCTTCCATTCATGCCCCTCTCACCATCCAAACGCCGATCCTTCAGCGGCTGCCTGGGCAAGGGGGTGGGCTGGCTGTTTGGCGGTTTCTTTATTCTGTTCTGGAGTTCGATCACGCTGTTGTTCGACGGGATGATGCTTTCAGCGGCCGCGATGCAGCTCTGGAGCTACACCTATGCCGCGACCCAGGGCACGGTCTTGCGGAGCGAGATCAAGAGCGAACACGACGACGACGGCACGTCGTATGACCTGGACCTGCGCTACCAGTATCACGTGGGCGGCGAGGTCTTCACCGGCGACCGGTATCGCTTCGGCAGCGTCAAGACGCCCGGCAAGTGGTGCGAGCCGATCGCCGCGCAATACCCGGTCGACGGCCGCTGCACGGTGTACTACGACGCCGCGAACCCCGGGCGCTCTCTGCTTAAGCGCGGGATCGAAGGCATCGATCTCTTCATGCTCTTGTTTCTCACGCCCTTCAACCTGGTGATGCTGGTCGGCTGGGGCGTCGCCTATCGCGCGGTCCGGCCGGCGGCGAAGTACGAGGAAACCGGCGGGGTGCCGGTGAGCGACGACGGCGTGGAAATCCGCGCGTTCGTGCCGGATAACTCGGCGCTGTTCGTGTCGCTGTTGGCGATCGGCGCGGTGTCGTTCGTGATGATTTTCGTGGTGGGTTTCCCGACCGGCATGCGGCCCACGCTGTCGGTAATGATCGGCGTGTGGGGGGTCGTGCTGGGCGCGGCGGTCTGGTTCGGCGGCCAACGCTTCGCCCGCGATTGGGCCGGGCTGTCCGACCTGGTGATCGATCGCTTCGGGCAGCGCCTCACCCTGCCGGCGACGCACGGCCGTAAGCGGCCGCGGACGATTTCATTCGCGGATGTGGAGCGCATCACGATCCAGGAAGAGCGCAAGGTCGACAGCGAAGGAGACGCGACCTACGTCTACGCAATCCAACTCCGCGAATGCGGCGAACCGGCCACCGAACACCGCATCTTCGATCGCTCGGACCGCGATCGCGCCGAGCTTTTCCTCACCTGGCTACGCCAGACAATGGGCGTCGCGCCGGACGTGCGGCCAGGGAAGAAGGCGAGCAGGTGAAAATTTAAGGAGGTGAGAAGGTGAGAAGCATAAAATTGTAAACACGGTGCGATGCTTGGCCTACAATCCTTCTCACCTTCTTACCTTTCTCCCATGTCCATCGCCTCGCGCACGCCTGAAGGTTGGCCGAGTCGATGCCCGCTCTGCGGGGCGGAGACCGACCTCGATTTTTCCGAGCCGACCGGCGACGCTCCTTGTCCGAACTGCGGGCATCTGATCTGGCGCTCGCGCGAGCTGGTTGACAAGTTCCGTCAGCGAATCGCCGAAAAGCTTGGCGTACCGCTCGAAATGGTCACGCTGGCGATGACTATGAAGGAACTGGGGGCGGACTCGCTCGATACCGTGGAACTCGTTATGGAGCTGGAAGAGGAATTCGACCTCGCCATCTCCGACGCGGAAGCCCTGGGCGTGAACACCGTGGCGGACGCCATTCGGCTGATCATCCTACGGCAACTGGGCGTTGACCGGCTGAATCCGGACGGCGAATAACTCTTATGCGGATGCGCAATAGCTTAGTTCGCGCCGGCCGCCGGCGCGATTGATTGAGGCCGCTACTGGAACCGGATAAAACTACGGACATGTCTGCGGACGCTGGCCGGCTAGGAACAACTCCCATGTCCGACATCGTGATCTTCGGCACGCGGAATTTCGCCGAAATCGCCCATTACTACTTCACGCACGACAGCCCCCACCGCGTGGTCGCGTTCACGGTCGACGGCCAGTTCGTCGATTCCTCCACGTTTGCCGGTCTGCCGGTGGTGGCGTTCGAGGAGCTGCCAAGGCACTTTCCGCCCTCGGACTATGGGCTATTCGTCGCGGTGGGGCATCAGCAGCTCAATTCGCAACGGGAGTCCAAGGTCGCCGCCGCCGAGCAAGCAGGCTACCGCCTGGCCAGCTTTGTCAGCTCCAAGGCGGACGTTCCGCCCGAGTTCCAGTTGCGGCCCAACACGATGATCATGGAACGGGCCACGCTCCAGCCGTTCGTCCGCGTGGGGCGCGATAGCATCATCTGGAGTACCACGCGAATCGGCTTTCACACCCAGATCGGCGACCATTGCTGGGTGGTCTGCGCGCTGTTCGGCGAGTCCTGCGTGGTGGGTGACAACTCGTTCATCGGCCTGAACGCCACGATCGCCCCGGGCACGAAAATCGGCCGAGGGAACATCATCGGCGCGGGGGCGCTGATCACGAAAGACACCCAGGACCACGAAATATACCGCGGCCAAGCAAGCGAAGCGTCGCGCGTGCCGAGTACGCGGATGAAGCGCATCTAGGGGAAAGTCGAATCTCTCAATCCGCATGACGAATCAAATCCGAATGTCGAATGTCGAACGAGGGGCGTGCGGCCGGCCCAAGGGCCAAAAGTCTGGCCCGTTCATCGTCTGAGCGTATGGTTTCGATTGACTCATCACTCATCACTCCGCACTCATCACTGCCTAAATGGCGACGTTCTACGATCCCGCCGCCTTTTTCTTCGCCGCCGTGCTCGAAGAGCGTTGGCGCGACGTGTTGCGGGAGTTCGAGGGGATTCGCGATGCGCTCGTTCCCTGGCACGAACGCAAGCTCTATGAGCAAGGTTGGCAGGTGTTCGCGATCTATGGCTTTCCGCACGGCCAAGCGGTGGCCGATCATGCCGCGCGCTGTCCGGTCACCGCGTCGCTGGTGCGCGAACACATGCCCACGCACGGCGCCGCGGGTTTTTCGGTACTCGCGCCGGGCACGCGGATTCAGCCTCACCAAGGATTTCAGGGCGACTTCTTGCGCTGCCACTTGGGGTTGAT
>JALHLM010000253.1 GCA_022844585.1 Pirellulales bacterium
AAATCCCCCGCAAACTTTCCCCAGTTTTGCCAAAGTCGGTTCGGCGACTTTGACGATAGTTGGGACCGTATGAAATAGGCTGACTTTGCGGACAGGCTGGAGGCTTAAGGCTGCAGGAGGGTGGGAATTAGCAGGTTGGGAAGGCTGAGTAGGCTCGACTGGCCGCCAAACGCTATGCCCACTCACTGGCTCCTGGCTCCTGGCTCCTGGCTCCTGGCTCCTGGCTCCTGGCTCCTGGCTCCAGGCTCCTGGCTCCTGGCTCCTGGCTCCTGGCTCCTGGCTCCTGGCTCCTGGCTCCTGGCTCCTGGCTCCTGGCTCCTGGCTCCTGGCTCCTGGCTCCTGGCTCCTGGCTCCTGGCTCCGCTCTTCCACGAAGGACTTTCCCCATGCCCTCGGATGTGCGGTTTCCGACTCGACTCTGGCGACTCGCGCCGGTGGCTTGGGCTTGCCTGGCGGTGGCTGGGTTGTCCACTCTTTCGGGTGGGTGCGCGATGGTGCCGAGCGCTGCGACCATGATCGGCACCCCGCCGCAGACTGGTCCTATTACTCAAGTGGGGGAGGAAGCCGCCCTGCCGCACGAGCTGAGCAAGGTCTCTTTGCCCGAATATGTCATCGAACCCCCCGATATCTTGCTGATCGAAGCCGTTAAGGTGGTTCCCAAGGCCCCTTACCGGATCGAAGCCCTCGACGTGCTGTTTATCCAAGGGACCGGACTGTTGCCGGAATCGCCCCTGGCCGGCCAGTTTCCGGTCGAGCCGGGAGGTCGCGTGAACCTTGGGCCGATCTACGGCACGGTCCGCGTCATCGACCTGACGCTGGACGAGGCCCAGCAGGCCATCGCCGCCCATTTGCAGCGGACGATCAGCATCCGTTCGCCGGAGATTGCGGTGCAGTTGGTCACCAGTTCCGGCATGCAGATGATCAGCGGCGAACACCTGGTGACCCCCGACGGCTCGATCAACCTGGGCACCTACGGCTCGGTCTACGTGGCCGGGATGACGCTCAAACAGGCCCGGCTGGCGATCGAGGCGCACCTCTCGGAGTTCCTCGATTCGCCGAGCGTGGCGGTCGACGTATTTAGTTACAACAGCAAGGTTTACTACGTGATCACCGAAGGGGCCGGCAACGGCGACCAGATCGTCAAACTGCCGGTCACCGGCAGCGAAACGGTGCTCGACGCCCTGGCCACCGTGGGGGGCACCAGCGCCACCAGCAGCATGAACATCTGGGTCGCCCGCCCGACGCCCAACGGCTGCGACCAGATTCTGCCGTTCGACTACCGGGCCACCACCCGGGGCGGCGCCGTGGCCAGCAACTACCAATTGCTCCCCGGCGACCGCGTGGTGATCAGCGAAGACCCCTGGCGAGCCACCAGCACCTGGGTCGACAAGACCATCGACCCCTTCGAACGGATGCTGGGCTTCGCCCTCTTAGGCTCGCAAACCATCCAAAACATCAACCGCTTCCCCAAAGGCCTGCGGCAAGGCCAGTTCTAACCTGACCCGCCGCTGTTGAAACGGCCGCGGGCACGTCAAAACCTTTCAGGAAATCCCCCGATGACACTTCCCCTGCGACGATTCATCCGCCTGCCTTCGGCGAGCCTAGCCACGGCTCTGGTCATCAGCGGTGCGGCCGGCATCGCCAGCGGCGGCGAAGTGATTCATGTGCTGGAGCATGTGAACACGCCGCAACAGAACGTCTGCCAGGGCGTC
This sequence comes from Pirellulales bacterium, assembly GCA_022844585.1. Classification (GTDB taxonomy): domain Bacteria; phylum Planctomycetota; class Planctomycetia; order Pirellulales; family JALHLM01; genus JALHLM01. The sequence goes on from JALHLM010000253.1 coordinate 1,712, forward strand.
GGCTGCGCCGTCAACACGCAAACGTATGCCTGGCATCAAACGCAATGGCGACGTTGGCCAGGGACGGCGAAGCTGTTGCCGAATCCGGGGCGCGGCGACCGGATCGAACCCATCTCCGCGCAGCCACAATTCGATATGCCGGCGCCAGCCGGGCCGGCGACTTCGGCGCCTCCCGTCACAAGCGGGGGCATTCGCACGCCGGTCAGCGCGCCCGCATCGCCGCGACGGACGGCCGCCCCTGCGCCGCGATCCGCAACGCCCGGTAGTCGCGGCGGCGCTCCGCTTCCGCCGAGTGCGACGAGCGCGACACCTCGGCCCTCCGATCCAGCGGGGCCGCCGATTGACTTGGACCGCTTGTTCCAAAACGAGACCACGCCTGCCCCCAGCACGACGCCCGAAGCCACGGAGCCGGGCGACATTCCCCCGCCGTTCGATAGCGACGCCGCGCAGCGCCGCAGCCCCGTCCGCACGCTGAGCGCCCTGTCGGCCGGCCTGAAAGCATCGAAACCGCCTACCCGGCGCGCCGCAGCGCCGGCGGACCCTTGGCAACCGGCGACGGTGCGGAAGGTGAATGACGAACGCAGCGCCGTTGAAGGACCGGTCTTGAACGAACCCAACTTGATGCCGAACCCGGCCGACGCCCCGGCGCTGCGGGCCACGCCGTCGTTCGACGGCAGCGAGCCTGTCGAACAGGCGTCAAGTCCCGCGTCGGCGAACCGTGTCATGGATGCCGACGTTTCGCCCGTGGCAAGCTGGGATGCCGCGGCGATTCCCACGGAAGCGAACGCTGAGACTGTCGAGGGTAATCCGCTTCGCGCACGCGGCGCGGCTGGGACTCCGCGGCGGTCGAATCCCCTGCGCCGCAATTAGCCCCTTCAGTGCCACTACGAAAAGCAGGCGCCTAAGGGCCTTCTCGCCACTTTCAGGACGAGAAGGCCGCTGGCCATTGGGGGCCGTCTCCCATCACGGACTGCGCGGATCGCAGCGATGGTGCGGGTTGCCGTGCATTCGCGTGGCGTGGGGGTAGAATGTCGAGGACGTTTTCCCGCGATCTAGCTCCTCGGTCCCACGCATGGCTGGTTTCGGCGGTCGCAGCATGAACCGAACTTCCGCCGCGCGCCGGGGCCGGTTCTGGGTGCGAACGGCGGCGGTGTTCTTACTGCTCGCCGTGTCGATCGGCAGCGCGGCCACCGTGATTATTCTGCAACAGTTGCGCACGGTCCGCCTCGTGGCCGAGAGCAATGAGCGCAACCACGTCGGGCTACAGGCCGGCATGATCGGCGCCGATCTGGCCGTCGTACTCTCCGACTTGCGCGTACTTACCGAAGCCCTGGCGCTGAAAGACTTCCTGGCCACCGGCGCGAGCGAAGACCAAGGGCGACTCGCCGCGGAATTGCAGCGGTTTCTGGAGAGCAAATCGAATTACACACAAGTCCGCTTCCTGAACGAGCGCGGCAATGAGATCGTCCGCGTCGGCGCGGGGCGCGGGCGCACGTCGGTCGTGCCCAAAGCCCTGTGGCGCTCGCAAGCGGGACCACAGTATATCGAGCGCGCCTACGAACTCTCGGCCGGCCAGGTGTTCGTATCGCCGTTCGATCTCGATTTCGAGGCCAACCCAACCGGTCCGCCGCAGCCGACGATTCGTTTCGCTTCGCCGGTCTTCGATCGCGACGGCGATATGCGGGGCATCGTGGTGCTCAATTACGACGGCAATGCCTTGCTGGCTGCGCTCCGGCAAGCGTCGATCAGCTCCGCGGGACGGACGATGCTCCTCAACGCCGACGGTTACTGGCTCTATGGCGGCGCGGACGCGGACTGGGCGTTCATGTATCCGGAGCGTGGCGAGGATAACTTCGCAAAGCGCTATCCCGATGCCTGGCCGGCCGTCCTTGGCAGCGACGCCGGACAGGTGGCGACCGCGAGCGGACTGTTTACTTACCGGTCGGTGCAACCGTTTCAGGTCGATGGCCTCACCGTCAGGCTCCAAGCGCCGCACGATCTGCGCACCGTGCCGCTCCGCACGGGGTACGTGTGGAAAGTATTGACCTTCGTGCCGCCGACACAACTGCCGGGCGGTCGCGGTGAAACGCGATCGCGGCTTGGCTTGTTGTACGGCGTGTTATTGCCGGTGCTGGCGGGGCTGGCGTGGATTATCTCGCGCTACCGCGAAGAGCGCGAACAGGCCTTCGAGGATCTGCGAGTCAACGAGGAACGTTTCCGCCAGCTCGCCGAGAACATCGACGAGGTGTTTTGGATGATCGACTTGCCGAGCGGCAAGTTAGCCTACGTGGGGCCGGCGTTCTCGAAGATTTGGGGACAATCCTGCGATAGCCCGTTGAGCGCCGCGGGCGTTTGGCCCACCGGTGTCCATCACGACGACGTATCCGCGGTGGCGCGCGCGCTGGTCGATGTGGTGGAGACGGGCGGCTTTGAACTGGAATACCGCATTGTCAGGCCCGACGGGCAAGAGCGCCTGATTCGCGATCGCGGATTCGTGGTCCGCGACGAGGCGGGGCGTCCGTACCGCGTGGCGGGATTGGCCGAGGACGTGACCGAGCTGCGCGAGCGCCAACAACGCGAATTGCAGACGCAACGCCTGGCCGCCATCGGCGAGGCCATGACCGGGCTGGCCCACGAGAGCCGCAACGCCCTACAGCGCAGCCAGGCGGGATTGGAGATGCTCGCCAAGCGAATCAAGGATCGCCCGGACGCCGAAGCGATCCTGGGGGAGATTCAACAGTCCCAGCGCCACTTGCACCGCCTCTACGAGGAAGTCCGCGGCTACGCGGTGCCAATTCGCCCCGAGCGCGAACCGTGCGACCTGGGCGAACTGGTTCACGATGTGTGGGAGCAACTGTCGGTCGCGCGCGTAGGGCGCGACGACCAACTCGTCGACCACCGCAACGGGCAGTCGCTCGTTTGCAGCGTGGATCACTTTTCCATCGGCCAAGTCGTGCGGAACGTGCTGGAAAACAGCTTGGGCGCGGCCGATCCGGCGATCGTCACGGTGGCCTACGAGCCGACCGATTGCGCCGGCGCACCGGCCCTGCGCTTGAGATTCCACGACAACGGCCCCGGACTCGACGCACAACAGTTGCAGCGGGTGTTCGAGCCATTCTTCACCACCAAGTCGCGCGGCACGGGCCTGGGCATGGCGATTTCCAAGCGTATCGTGGAGTCGCACGGCGGCACGATCGACGTCCGCAATAGCGCCGGGGGCGGCGCAGAAGTCCTGATTACCTTGCCCCGAGGAAGCGTATGAACACCGCTCTGCGGATCGCCGTGGCCGATGACGAGCCGTTTCTCAGGACGTACTTCCAAGACGTGTTGCCGGACCTGGGGCACGAGGTCGTCGGCGCCGCCGCGACCGGTAAGGAATTGGTCGAGCTCTGTCAGCGCACCAAGCCCGATCTGGTGATCAGCGACATCCGTATGCCGGATATGGACGGCATCGACGCCGCGGCGGCGATCTCGGAGGATCGGCCCACGCCCATCATCCTCGTATCCGCCTTCCACGACCCGGAGTACATCGCCCGGGCCGAACAGCGCTACATCCTGGCCTATTTGATCAAGCCGGTGGAACGCGCGCACTTGGAAACGGCCATCGCCATCGTGCGCCGCCGCTTCCAGGAATTCGAATCGTTGCGCCAGGAGACCAAAGACCTGAAACAGGCGCTGGAAGACCGCAAGACGATCGAGAAGGCCAAAGGCCTGATGATGCGCAAGATGCGGCTTTCGGAAGCGGACGCTTTTCGCACGATGCAAAAGCTGGCGCGCGACCAGAACTTGAAACTGGTCCAGGTCGCGCAACGCATTCTAGACGCCGACGACAGCAATCCGCGCCGCTGATGCATCAAGCGACGCATTACCGGATCACGCCGGGAACAGCCGCTCGCGCCGCGCCGCGTCCAGTTGTCCGGCGTACTCGCTGATTTCGTAGACCTCCGCGAATTCGATCCGCCCGCCGCGCTCCGCGCCGTAGCGGGCCACCAGCGCCTCGCGGAAGCGATCGGCCACGGGGCGAAACAAGCTCGCGTACCAGTCCTTCAACCACGCGAGGCGGGCCGCTGACGCTTCCGGCACGCTGCCCGCCGCGCCGCGATTGAACGGCAGCCAATCGAATACTTGGGATTCATGACAGGCCAGCATCCGCACGATGGTGTCGACTTGTTCCGTGACGTCGATCACCACGTCAGGTTGCAACGGGCAGGGTTTCGTGAAGCGGTCGACCATGTAGGCGACGATTGGGTCGCGCGCAAGGATTGGCAACTCAGGCACGATGCCGGGCACGGTGACCAGATACGATGCGTCCTGCACGGCCTGGCCGGCGGCGCGATGGTCGGGGTGATAGTCGTTGGGCCGATGCGTCAGCACGAGATCGGGGCGAAAGCGGCGAATTTCGGCGATGATCTCGCAGCGCAGTTCGAGCGACGGCAGCAGCGCCCCGTCGGGATGCCGCCACACTTCGTACTGGGCGCCAATGACTTTTCCGGCCGCCGCAGCCTCGGCGTGCCGCCGCGCCGCCAGTCGCGGCCCGAACTCTGTCTGATGGCCCATCGCGCCGTCGGTGAGCGACACCAGCTTCACCGGGTAGCCAAGCGCCCGATAACACGCAGCCAACCCTCCGGCGTGAAAATCCGCATCATCCGGATGAGCGCCAAGAATTAACAGACGCGGGGCGTTGTCAGGCATGGTCATGCGCGGCAATGGATGAGAGGAATAAACGGTTCGGCCGCTGGCAAACGCGGTGCGGGACGGGTTATCATGCTACCACACGAGTGCCGCGACGCCGACCAGCGTGGCGGTCCCTTCGCAACGCCTCTTTTCGACTTTCTCAGTGCATCATGCAATTCATCGAGCTTACCGGCCGACAACTGTGGCGCGTCATCAGTCATGACGAGGTCAATCCCGACGAACTCCGCGCGGCGGGCGTCACCGATGACAGCGTCGTGCGGATCAACCGCCAAGGGGATATCGAGCTACGCTTGAAGAGCGGCTGGGAGATCATCGGCGGCCTGCTCGGCGACTACGAGCATCGCGTCCAGCACGAGTCGAAGCTCGATTGGGCGTAGCCGAAGCAAGCCGCGTCAACCACGTCACACGCGATGCTGGATGACGTGCTCGCTTCCGCGTTCCCGCTTCCTTTTTCATTTCCTTTTTCTGGAAGTGCTTGCACACCTGGTGGTGGCCACGGTCTTCAAAATCGCTGTGCCGAGCGTGAACCGCGCGGCAGGTGGGTTCGATTCCCATGCACTTCCGTTGTTGACTTCGCAAAGTTTCGTTCCGAGTCGCTTGGCGCCGCGCAAGTGATCGGTTCGCAAGCCGTTTCTCGTTGAGCGTGCGATTCTCCACGCGAGTGGAATGCGACGATTTCAATGACGGAGGATGTCCTGCGAGTCACACGACGGGGCATGGGCGAAGATCGCCCTGATACGTACTCTTACCTGAACAAACGGGGGGCCTTTTATGGTGGCCTACGTCGGCCACGCCGCACGAAAGGTCTCCACGTCTGGCTCGGTCATGCTTTCGCAAATCTCATGATGCACGATGTAGCGGCTGGAGCCATCCAGCACCGAACAGAGATAGTACAACGTGCCGCCCAGGTTGAGTACTTGGCCGCGCCAAGTTTTGGTCATCCAATCCGCGTAGACGGACCAGGCTTCCTCGCGCGAGCGCGTGCAGAGCGCCGCCGCGCGAAACAGATACGTCACGGCGTGCGTGAAGTCGAGGATCGGAACGAATTTGGGGAAGTACGTCTCGTGGATGGTCCAGTTGCAGGCCAGGCCGTCTCCCAGGAAGGCTTGCCGCGAGGCCTCGTCGAATCGACGACGGCGGGCTTCACGTTGCATCTGCGCGCCGAACTGCCGGGAAGGCCTCATGCTGGAGAGCACCGTGCGCAACAAGCGTTTCGGTTTGTGCGGCGGTTGCTTCGCGCGGCATTTCCGCTGGGCTTTCGAAGACGCCTGCTGCTCGGGCAAATCGTCGCTTTCCCCCGTGTTTTCCCGGGTTTTCGCCGTCTCCGTCAGCTTCGCCACGTGCTGAGAGTTCAAGAAGCACGCCGGCGGATCGGGCTGCGGATCGACCGCCGACGTCTGGCTTTCGGCGCTGACCAGGATCGCGTTCTTCGTTTCGTTCCAGCCTTTCCCTTCCAGATGCACGCCCGGGCCTTGGTCCATTTGCCGCGTGCGAACCGGCGACAGTGCCGGCACTTGGCGACCGTTTCCAGCAACTCCAATGGTCCGTCCAGCGAGTGGACCGAGCGCTGCTTCGGCTTCACTGGACACTTTCGCCCACAGTCCGGGCAAGCAGCGTCCGCGGACCCGGACGCCGCGACGTCCCGCGCCCGCTCCGCCTGAATCATCCGGCTGAACTGCTGGCCCAGCGCGTGCGCGGGCAACTCGATCTGATCATAATGCGGCGTCCCGCTCCCCTGCTCGACCGCCTGCAACTCGGCGGCCAACACCGAAGCCCGCTTCAACAAATCCCGCAGGTCCTTCCGCAACCGATCTCGTTTCGCAACCATGCGACACCTCTGCTAATCCAAAAAAACCACCCCCCGGCCCACCAACCCACCGCAGCTTATCCCGCAAAACCCAAATCCTCCTATTGACGTTTTTCACCACCTCAAGATCACTGCAAAAGCTGGGATGCACCCACA
>JALHLM010000254.1 GCA_022844585.1 Pirellulales bacterium
AACCCTCCATTTCAACTCAACGGAACGAAACTATGAAATACAAACTTCTCGGCCGCAGCGGCCTGCGGGTCTCGGAACTGTGCCTCGGCTGCGCCACGTTCGGTACGAACTGGGGCACGATCGGCTCCGACAAACAGGAAAGCGGCCGCATCTTCGACGCATTTGTCGAAGCTGGCGGCAACTACATCGACACCTCGAACAAGTACCAGGAAAGCCAGTCCGAGCAATTCCTGGGCACGTTCATCCAGCACGATCGCGATCGCCTCGTGGTCGGGTCGAAGTACTCGCTGTTCGACGGCTTCGCCGACGGCAACGATCCGAACGGCTGCGGCAACCACCGCAAGAACATGATGCGCTCGGTCGAAGGCAGCCTGAAGCGGCTGAACACCGACTACATCGACCTGCTCTGGATTCACATTTACGACTACACGACGCCGATCGACGAGATCCTCCGCGGGCTCGACGACCTGGTCCGTCAAGGCAAGATTCACTACGTCGGCGCTTCGAACTTCCCTTCGTGGTGGATCTCGAAGGCCAACACGATGGCCGATTTCTACGGTTCGACGCCGCTCGTCGCCACGCAGTTGGAATACAGCATCGTCGAGCGTTCCTGCGAACCGGAATTCCTGCCGATGGCGCACGAGATGGATATCGCCCTCGTGGCCTGGAGTGCCCTCGCCGGCGGCATGGCGACCGGCAAGTACAACCGCGACAACGCCCAAGGCAATGAACTGCGCCGCCTGGTCGATGAAGTCGATCCGGCGAAGAACCACTACTGGCACGCCATGACGGTGCGCAATCTGAAGATCATGGACGAAGTGGTGAAGATCGCCGACGAAATCGGCCGCCCGTGCGGACAGGTTTCGCTCCGCTGGCTGATGCAGCAGAAGGTCGTGACGATCCCGATCTTCTCCGCCCGCACCGCCGAGCAAGCCAAGGAAGACCTGGGCGCCTGCGACTTCACGCTCAGCGACGACCACATGCGCCGCCTGACGGAAGCCAGCCTGCCGGCGATCGGCTCGATCATGCCGAACTCGGGCGCATACCCGTACCCGATGCTCGAATATGGCAGCCCAGCTTTGCCCGAGTTCTACTCGCGCGGCCTGCTGTTCGGCAATGTGGAAGACAAGATCGTCAACCACCGCCGGATCTACGGCTACCAGTACCACCGCAATCAACCAGCGCCGAACGCCCCGCAGCCGGCGCTGGCGTAGTACGTGAATCCAATTGAACCGCGGAGACGCAGAGGCGCGGAGGGGGAATGACGAATTTCTAAAATTGAATGTCGAATCAAATCCGAATGACGAAGGTCGAATGAGCGGACGTCAACGCCATTCAAGTGACGATTCCTTCGACATTTGAATTTCAGATTTGATTCGACATTCAATTTGTGAATTTCGTTATTCCCCTTCTCCTCAGCGCCTCTGCGGTTCCAACTCAACTCATTCTCCCGCTACTCGTTGGAGCTCTCCCCCATGCCCTCTCCTGCCTTCGATTACATCGTCATCGGCGCCGGCTCCGCTGGCTGCGTGGTAGCGAATCGGTTGACTGAGGATGCCGACATTAACGTGCTCTTGCTGGAAGCGGGGGAGCGCGATACGAAGCCGGAGATTCATGATCCGCGCGGGTTTGTGAGTCTGATGGGCTCCAGCGTCGACTACGCGTATCAATCCGAGCCGGAACCGTTTATGAACGGCCGGCGGATCATGCTCAATCGCGGCAAGACGCTTGGCGGCACGAGCGCCACGAACGCGATGATCTTCATCCGCGGGCATCGCCTCGACTTCGATCACTGGAACTACCTCGGCAACGAAGGCTGGGGCTACGACGAAGTCCTGCCGTATTTCAAGAAGTCGGAAGACAACGAAAACGGCGCAAATCAATTCCGCGGCGCGGGCGGTCCGGTCCGGATCACCAACTACACGACGTTCACCAAGCCGTCGCCGGCTGCCGAAGCGTTCGTTAACGCGGGCGTGGAGCTTGGCTTCCGCGGCGGGCCGAAGTGGGACTTCAATATCGACGCCGCGGACGAATCGTGCGGCTACTATCAGTTCAATATCACCCGCGACGGCCAGCGTTGCAGCACGGCGGTCGCGTATTTGAATCCGATTCTCAGTCGTCCGAACTTGACCGTTCGCACCGGCGCGCAAGTTTCGCGAATCGTGATCGAGAAAGGCCGCGCGATCGGCGTCGAAGTGCTGGTAGAAGGCAAACCACAACTCATTCGCGCGTCGCGGGAAGTCGTTCTGAGCGCCGGCGCGTTCGACTCGCCGAAGTTGCTGATGCTTTCCGGCATCGGCGCTGCTGAAGAACTGAAACGCCAAGGTATTGCCGTCACCGCCGACTTGCCGGGCGTGGGGCAGAATCTGCAAGATCATTTGCTGATGCCGAGCGTCTTTCGCTCCAAGGTCGATCAGCCGGTCCCGCCGCTGTTGGCCGAAGGCGGCATGCTGACGCGGACCCGTCAGGGTCTCGGCGCTGCCGCCCCGGACTTGCAGATCAACTTCAACGCCACGATCCCCGCGCTGTTGCCGAAAGATTGCCCGCATCGCGGCCCGAGCTTTACGTTCATCACGATTCTCGTCCGCCCGCAGAGCATCGGGTACGTCAAGCTCCGCTCGACCAACCCGGCCGACGCGCCGCTGATTCAAGAGAATTACTTGCAATCCGAAGCCGACATGCAGGTGCAATTGAAGGCGATCGGTCTATGCCGCGAAATGGTCCGCACCAAGGCTTTCGCCGGCATCTACGATGGCGAAGCATTGCCCGGCGCGGGTCGCAGCGAATCCGATCTGCGCGAGTACGTCCGCTCGCACGCTTCAACAATCTGGCACCCGACCGGCACCTGCAAGATGGGCCGCGATCGCCTGGCAGTGGTCGACCCGCAACTCCGCGTGCATGGCGTCGAAGGGTTGCGCGTCGTCGATGCCTCGATCATGCCGAGCGTCGTGAGCGCGAACCCACACGCCGCGATCATCATGATCGGCGAAAAAGCCGCCGACCTGATCCGCGGCGCCACGAAGCCCCAAGTCGCCCGAGCCACCACGTTCGACGCCGCCCTGCCCTGGCGGGCGGCGAACGGCACGCCAGCGACGGTGGCGTAGTCCGATTCACTTGAACCGCGGAGACGCTGAGACGGAATGACGAATGTCGAAATCCGAATGACGAAAGAATGTCGAAGCTCGAATGACGAATGGGTAGCTCGCCAGTAAGCCAACCGCCATTCAGACATTCGACATTCGGATTTCTTTCGTCATTCGGATTTCGAAAGTCGTCATTCCCTCTCCGCGTCTCTGCGACTCCGCGGTAAAAACTCACCAGCCTCTTTCCGGAGTCCACCCATGCTCAAGTTCTCTCACCTGGCCGTCAATTGCCGCGATCTCGCGGTGATCGAAAAATTCTACACGGATCATTTCGGTTTTCGCCGCGCGCGGCTGATTGATCTTGGCGACGACCAGATCATTTTCTTGCGCAACGGCGACGCCTATTTGGAATTGTTCCGCGCGAAGGGCGAAGGCCCGGCGCCGGCCGACAAAGATGGCCCGACGTATCCCGGTTTCCGGCACATCGCGTTTCAAGTCGACGACGTCGACAAGAAGCTCGCCGCGATGGGCGACGCCGCCGTGATCAGCCACGGCCCGTTCAGCTTCAACGACTTCATCCCCGGCTGGCGCACCGTCTGGGTGAAAGACCCGGAAGGCAACGTGGTGGAAATCAGCCAAGGCTTCAAGGACGCGGAGTAAGCCCGACGCTGCCCGCGAAACACGCGAAACACGCAAAAAAAGGGGAGAGAAAGGTCCACGGAACACACGGAAGGACACGGAAAGTGCTGGGATAGAAGTGGAGAACCGCCCGTTTTCACGATGAATCTACTCCCTTACGTCTCCTTCAATTCTCGCCGCACTGCATTTTCCGTTTCCGTGATCCTCCGCGAATTCCGTGGAACATTTTCCTCCTCTTCTTTTCGCGTGTTCCGCGTGTTTCGCGGGCAAATCTGATGCTCGCTGCCCCTTGGCGGGCGCGAAGTTCGCGGTTATGATCCGGGGTTTCACACGTTCCCACCGCATTTCCCCGGGGTCTGGCGAAAGATGAGCGAGCAAGTTCAGGTGCATTGGCACGAGAGCAGCGTTACCCGCGCCGAGCGCGAACAATTGAATGGCAACAAGGGTTGCGTGGTTTGGTTCACCGGCCTGAGCGCCTGCGGCAAGAGCACCGTCGCGAACCTGGTCGATCACAAGCTCCACGCCCTCGGTTGCCACAGCTTTGTGCTGGATGGCGATAACGTCCGCCATGGCCTGAACGCCAGCCCGGCCATCTTGAAGAGCCGCCACGACGAGGAATTCGCCAAGCGTTTCGGCCTTGGCTTCTCGGCCCAGGACCGCGAGGAAAACATCCGCCGCATTGGGGCCGTCGCGCAGCTCTTTTCGGAAGCCGGCCTGATCACGCTGACCGCGTTCATCAGCCCGTACCGCAAGGACCGCGATGCCGCTCGGTCGTTGTTGAAGGACGGCGACTTCGTCGAGATCTTCGTCGACGCCCCGCTGGAAGTCTGCGAAGCCCGCGATCCGAAGGGCCTCTACAAGAAAGCCCGCGCTGGCGAACTCAAAGGCTTCACCGGCATCGACGACCCGTACGAAGTCCCGCTCAAGGCGGAACTCCGCCTCGACGCCGGCGCGAAGTCCGCCGATCAACTCGCTGACGAAGTGATTGCGTATTTGCGCACCTCGGGCAAGATCAAGTAGGAAGTCGGAACGCCGAACGCGTCGAGCATTACCAATAGAGCCGGAAGCGTCAGCGCCCGGAGTGAACCGGCGAACATGTTCGCTGGAACAAGTGTCCCAGCAACACACGTCGAAGTCACTTCCCGCGCGACTCCTTCCGGCTCTTTGCTTGCGCTACCATGGCAACAGACCCCAATCTCTGGCGCACGCTGCGCGTCGGCGACCGCATCCGCTTTGTGGAGTACCCACGCGAGTTTCTGCAGCCCGGCTATTGTATTTTTCCAGAGACCATCCGAGTCTACCGAAAGCTACTCAAGCGCAAGTCACCGCTGCGTGCCTACGAGATCGACGAATATAGTTCGCCTTGGATTCGGTGCCGCTTTGTTGGTCGCAATGGAAAACTCGAGTGGCACTTCTTGTCGGTGAACCACGACGGATTCGTCAAAGTCATTCCGCGGGCCAAGCGACGGAATTGAGCGTCAATCAACGAAGTCGACTATTCCCCGCCAGCCAGTTTCCACCAGTCGACTTGGGGCTCAAATCCAGCCGCATTCCAAGCCAATTCCGCCAATACCGGTGCTACCGCGCGGAGCGCGATCTCGGTTCGATTGCTGGTGCGGCTCGGATCAGAATGTGCATTTAGCTTCGTGTCGTTCAACACGATTCCCGCCACCGGCAGGCCATCTCCAAACGCCGCGGCTGCGATCAGGGTTTGCAGAACGTGATTGATGACGCCGATGCGGTTCGCGGCGACTACGATCAACGGAAAGCCCAAATCGGCGGCGAGATCAGCGACGCAATCTTCATCGCCCAACGGCGACATGAGCCCGCCGGCGCCTTCCACCAGCACGATATCCGAATGTTCGCACCAATAGTCAAGCCCCGAACGCAATCGATCAGCGTCAAGCGTCTTGCCTTCGGCTCGGGCGGCTAAGTGCGGCGCGAGCGGCGCGACAAATCGTTGTGGACAGACTTGCTCAAGTTCGCCAGGTCGACCGGCGGCTTCCCACAATGCTTCCGCGTCCGTGGAGATGAGTTGACCATCCCGAACGACGCAACCGCTGGCCGCTGGCTTGTAGACTCCGACGCGACGACCTTCCGCGCGCAACGCCCGCGCGATCAATGCGCCGACGTAGGTCTTGCCGACATCGGTGTCGGTTCCGGTGATGAACAGGCCAGGCACAAGGGAACTCTCGGAGTACGCACGTTCAAGAAGCGGCATCCAAGATTGTACCGACTCAAATGGCAAGACAATCAAACATTAGAGCCAGAAGCATCAGCGCCTGGAGCGCGCCGGCAAACGACGTCGTCTCCTATTCGCTCCGGGCGCTCACGCTCCGGCTCCAAGAATTGCATCAGCCGCTGTCGCTAGGCGAGCAACTCTCGAATCACTTCCCCTTCCGCGAGCTTCAGCGGTCGGCCAATCGGCGTGATGACTTCCTTCGCCGGGTCGATGCCGAGTGCGTGCAGCAGCGTAGCATGCAGGTCCGGAAAAGATTTTGCATTCGGCGTTTCACGGCCCCCGTCGGGGTCGGTTTCGCCGAGCACCACGCCGCTACGAATCCCGCCCCCCGCCAAGGCGATTGTGAAGTTGTGCGGCCAATGGTCGCGGCCGCCGAGCGGGTTGATCTCCGGCGTGCGGCCGAACTCGCCGCCGCAGACGACGATCGTTTTCTCCAGCAGTCCGCGCTCACGCAGGTCGCGGATCAGACCCGCGAAGGCCGGGTCGAGCGCGGCGTTGAGGTTCTTGTGGATCTCGTGATTGTTGATATGCGAATCCCAGCCGCCGAGCGTGACTTCGACGCAACGCACGCCGACTTCGATCAACCGACGCGCCGCCAGGCAGCCGCGGCCGAACGAGGAATCGCCGTACATCCCGCGCACGCTCTCCGGCTCCTGCGAAATATCAAAGGCCTTCAATTGCTCGGAAGTCATCATGATCCGGGCGTTTTCGATCGTTTCGCGATGTAGCGTCCCTTCGGCGGCGCGACTACGTCCGCGGGCGAAGGCGCGCTCGACGACGCTCAAGTCTTCGGCCAATCGCCGGCGCTGCCGAGCTTCGTCGACTTGCGCGGTGAGATCCTCCAGCTTGGCCTGCGGATCGTGAATCTTGAAGGCGTCGTATTCGCCGCCCAAGTAACCGCCGCGGGCGGGCCAGTTGTCGGGCAAGATGGAAATGTGCCGCGGGATGTCGGTCGCGGTTTTCGCGATCGTCGACTTGGCCGGCAACTCGTGGCAGCAGACCGCGCCGATCGCCGGATGCACCACCGTGGGATCGGGCCGATAGCCGGTCTTCGCCAGGTACACGCCGCGCTCGTGGTCCCCTTCTTTGCTGCGCATCGAACGGATCAGCGAGATCGACGCCAATTCCTCCGCCACGCGCGGAAGTCCTTCGGCGAGTTGCACGCCTTTGAGCGCCGTATCAATTGCCTTGGTGCCGCCCGCGATTTTCTTGCCGGCATGCGGATCGAAAGTTTCCAGCTGACTTGGTCCACCGCCGAGCCACAGCAAAATCACTGATTGCGCCGGCTCGCGCGACGATTTCGCGTTCGCCTCCGTGGCCAACAATTGCGCGACGGGAGTGAGCCAGCTCGCCGCGCCGAGGCCGGCTGCCATGCCGAGCAGTTGGCGACGATGGAACATCGGCGCGAAACGGCCGCAACTGCTGAACGGCGATGTGAGGTTCAATGATTCCATGAGAATTCCGTGCTGTTGAGCAACGTCCAATACAGGTCTTCGACGCGCCGCGCGCGGTCATCTCCATGCGAATCGCGCAGTCGGGCGATAAAATGGTCGGCTTCTTCACGCGTGGGCCGGCGAGTCAACACGGCCAGATAAGCGCCTTCCACGGCGCTCCGGTCATCGGGCGCGAGCCAGGCGAGTTGCGTCGCGGCGTTCGCGAGCGGGTTCTGTTCGATCTTGTCTTGAACCAAGTCGCCGTTCATCATCAGCAGCCGTTGCGGGATGGTGCCGGCCTGGGGCTCGAACTCATCTTCGCCCGCGTCGCCATAGCGCGTGATGAAATCGTTTGTCTCGCCGTATTGCGTGAGTTGCACGAGAATGTGCGAATCATCATCCACCGTCGAGAGCCGCGCCGCCTGCCACACGGCGCCAACGACTTGCTCTGGGCGCAAGCGTGTGAGCGGGAACGCCGCGAAGGTTTGTTCCTGGCGTTCGCTCGCGCCTTCGTCGTCCGCGGCGCTGTCACGTGCAAAAGACTCACTCAGCACGATCGTGCCGATCAAACGCCGCAGATCATAGCCGTGAGTGGAAAAGTCCTCAGCCAAAACATCCAGCGCGGCCGGCACGTCGTCGAGCGGGATGTCATCGACTGGTTCCACCAACGAGCGGCCATATAAGAGCGCCCAAATGCGATTTACCGTCGCGCGGGAGAAGGCCTTGTTATCCGGATGCGTCACCCAGGCGGCCAAGCGTTCGCGGCGATGTTCTGGTGCGCTGGGCAATAACTCGGGTTGAAACGGCGCAGCGGGGGCGATGACGTGCTTTTCGCCCGTCGAGTAATCTTCCGCTTCGAGTTCGCCGCTGCCTTCGCGAATGCCTTGAAACGGTTTCGATTCCCCGC
>JALHLM010000255.1:0-308 GCA_022844585.1 Pirellulales bacterium
ACCAGGCTACGGCACGCAAGGCGGTACGGCGCGCGACGTGGTCGCCGCCTTCGACAGCCAAGGGCTCGGGGCCGTCATCAACAATTCGCGGGGCATTATCTTCGCTCACGCTCGCCGGGAATACTCGTCGCGATTCGGGCCAGGACGCTGGCTGGAAGCGGTGGAGGCGGCCACGCTGGACATGATCGCGCAACTCAAGGCGGAGTTGCCGACGATTTCGCCAGACGCCGAATAGCGAAGTCGTACGACATTCGGATTTCGACTTCGAGCCTTCCCATCTATGCTGGGGAAATGGCCGCGCGCAAGTC
>JALHLM010000255.1:318-8299 GCA_022844585.1 Pirellulales bacterium
GCGCGGGTGCTGATTCCGAGCGAATCGGCGATCGACGACGCGGCCGGCATGGCCTTCGCGCTGGGCTGGCTGGTGATCGCCGCTTTGACCGCGCTGCATGGCTGGCGTGAGAAGGACGATGCGTGGCGTCTTTCGCCATTGGATGGAACACTCCTCGCATTGGCAGGCTGCTTTCTACTATCCGGCTACTTTGCCACGCAAACCGGCTCGCCACGCCCGGCGATTAACGGCACTTGGCTCTGGGTGAGCCTTTTCGCTGGCGTCGTAGTATTGCGCCGTCTCGTGCGCACGGAGCGGGAACGCCGCGCGCTGGTCGTCGTGATGGTGGCCTTGGCATGCGCGCTCGGAACACTCGGTATGGAGCAGTTCGCCGTGGAATTGCCGGAAACGCGCCGCGCCTACTTTGCGAATCCAGACTCCGCGCTCCGAGCGCAAGGCATTTGGTACGCGCCAGGCTCCCGGGAGCGGATGCTGTTCGAACAGCGACTGCAAAGCACGGAACCGTTTGCCACGTTCGCGCTAACGAACTCTCTAGCCGGCTTTCTCGCGCCTTGGCTCGTCGTGGCTGCGATCTCGTCGTGGCAATCCCGCAGGGAATTGCCGCAGCGCACTGCGGTATGGTTGGGACCACTGTTGTCCTGCGTTCCGATTGCCGCGTGCTTGCTGCTGACCAAAAGCCGCAGCGCGTGGTTGGCCGTGATGGCGGGCGTC
Source organism: Pirellulales bacterium (assembly GCA_022844585.1). Classification (GTDB taxonomy): domain Bacteria; phylum Planctomycetota; class Planctomycetia; order Pirellulales; family JALHLM01; genus JALHLM01. Next base: position 1,030 of record JALHLM010000255.1, read on the forward strand.
GCGCTCTGGACGCTCTGGCAACTTCGCCAAGGAAGTTGGTGGCGGGGGAAATGGTTCGCCGCCGCCGCGGGCCTCGCCGTGGCCGCCTTCGCCTTGGCGTGGGCTGCCGGGGCCATTGATCGTGAAGTGTTCACCGAAGCCGGGAAATCGCTCGGCTACCGCGGCCAGTATTGGCAAGCGACGGCGGCGATGATTGCCGATCATCCGTGGATCGGCGTCGGGCCCGGGCAGTTTCAGGAATACTACACGCGCTACAAAGTCCCGACCGCGAGCGAAGTTGTCGCCGATCCACATAACTTCCTGTTCGAAATCGCCGCGACCGCCGGCCTGCCGGCGTTGTTGCTCGCGTTGCTCGTGGCGCCGTTGGCGTGGCGGGAAGCGCGCCGCGCGAGCGTCGTCGACGCATCATCTCAAGAGGGCGACGCCGCAATCTGGGTGTTGGGCGGGGCGATCGCGGGCTTCTTTCTTGCCTGGCCGCTCGGCTGGTTGGCGCAGACGGGGCCGTCGGTAACGGCGTTCTTTGTCGGTTTACCAGCGATGCTGGTCGCGCTTGGCCTCTGGCATTTCTGGGGCAACGAAGGGCGGTTGGACGACCGCGCGCTCTTGCTCGGCATGGTAGTCCTGCTTATCAACCTCTTGGCGGCCGGCGGTATCGGCATTCCGGGCGTCGTCGGCACGTTGGCCGTGTTGGTTTCGCTGTGGGTCGGATCACCCACGAGCGACTCGTCCCGTAGCAGCGCAACAAGTCGCGTTGCCGCGACCATCGCGGGCGGATTCGCGCTCTTGGCCGTTGCCTGCTACTGGACCGCCTATCGTCCCGTGACTCTGGCTCAGGCGGCGCGCCAGGCGGCGATCGACGATCCACGCAATGCGGAAGCACACCTCATCGAAGCTACGGAAGCCGATTCCGCTGCCGCCCAGCCCTGGCGAGATTTGGCCAGTTGGCGGTTCGCGCGCTGGCAAACTTCGCCGACTCCCAAGAATTGGTATGGAACAATCAGGGCGACGATCATTGCACTAAAGCGTTCGCCCAATTCTGCCGTCGGCTGGTATCAAGCCGGAAACATACACTTGGCGGCCCATCGGACTTCGCCGCTGGGCGATCACCTGTGGGATGCGATCGAGTCTTTCCAAAAGGCCGTCGAGTTGTATCCCAACCACGCGGAATACCACGGGAACTTGGCGGTGGCGCTGGCCGAATCCGGCGACGATCAAAAAGCGCGTGCCGCGGCGGAGCGAGCTCTGGAATTGGACCGCGTGACGCCGCACGTCGATCAAAAGCTTTCCGACGGGCTTCGCGAGCAGTTAACGAAGCTGCTGGAGGGGCAATCGCCTCCCTGATTTGGCGCACTTGGCGCGCCTGGACGCTCCTCCAACTGCCAGGGGAAACCTATGATTCCCTAATCTGGGGTGGTTCCGCGCGCCTGCCGTGGCGGCGGTTACCGGTCGCGGCGGTTATGGCTACAATGCGGGTTTGTTGGCGGGTGACGAGGGCAAAAGAATTCGGATGGCCACGATTCGCACACAATTGGCAGTCTTGGGAGGCGGCCCGGGGGGGTACGCGGCCGCATTCCTGGCCGCCGATCTCGGCATGCAAGTTACGCTGATCGAGCAGGATCCCCACCTGGGCGGCACCTGCTTGCTGCGCGGCTGCATCCCGTCCAAGGCCCTGCTGCACGTCGCCGCCGTGCTCTCCGAAACCTCGGAAATGCACGAATGGGGCGTCGAGTTTCCCAAGCCGCAGATCGACATCGATCGGATGCGGGCCCGCAAGGAAAAGGTGATCAGCACGCTGTCCGGCGGCCTGACGCAGTTGGCCAAGCAGCGAAAAGTCGAAGTCATCCACGGCCAAGGCGTGTTTATCGACTCGCAGAACCTGCGGATCGTCGGGGAAACTGACGGCGCGAAAAAAGAAGATCGGCTGATCTTTGAACACTGCATTCTCGCGACGGGCTCATCGCCGACGAAGATTCCGGCCTTCGATCTGCCGACGGACCGCGTGATGGACTCGACCGGCGCGCTGGAATTGCGTGATATCCCGGAATCGCTGCTCGTCGTTGGTGGCGGCTACATCGGCTTGGAGATGGGCACCGTCTACGCGGGGATTGGCTCGAAGGTCAGCGTCGTGGAGCTCACCGACGGCCTGCTGCCCGGCGCCGATCGCGACCTGGTCCGTCCGCTCCACGAGCGGCTGAAAAAGAAGTTCACGGCCATTCACTTGAAGACGAAGGTCGCCGGTCTGAAAGACGTCGGCGACGCGATCGAAGTGACCTTCGAAGGTCCGGAGGGCCAGATCGTCGAGCGCTACTCGCGCGTGCTGGTCTCAGTCGGTCGGAAGCCGAACAGCGCCGGCTTTGGCCTGGAGAACACCAAAGTTCAGATCAATCAGCGCGGGTTTGTCACCGTCGACAAACAACAGCGCACGGCCGACCCGCACATTCTGGCGATCGGCGACGTGGCCGGCGAGCCAATGTTGGCCCACAAGGCGGCCCACGAAGGCAAGGTCGCCGTCGAGGCGTTACACGGCGAAGCGGCCACGTTCGAACCAGCGGCCATTCCCGCGGTCGTATTCACCGACCCGGAGATCGCCTGGGCCGGACTGACCGAAGAAGAAGCCAAGAAGCAGAATCTGCAAGTCGAGATCGCGAGGTTCCCCTGGGCCGCCAGCGGCCGCGCGCAGGCGCTCGGCCGCACCGAAGGCATGACGAAGATGATCGTCGACCCCGGCAGCGAACGCGTGCTGGGCGTCGGCATCGTCGGCCCCGGCGCAGGCGACTTGATCAGCGAAGGCGTCTTGGCAATCGAAATGGGCGCCGTCGCCCGCGACGTGACCGATTCCATCCATCCGCACCCGACACTCAGCGAAACGGTGGCGTTCGCGGCGGAGACGTTTTTCGGCACGGCGACCGACTTCTACCGACCCAAGAAAGCGCACTAGCGACCGACTTTACGAGCGCGCATCGACGACAAATAATCCAACGAGACAAACACTTCACCACGGAGACACGGAGTCACGGAGACGGAATGCATTTTGAACCGCAGAGGCGCTGAGACGCAGAGAGGGGAGAGAGTGGGAATGACGAGAATCAATACTCCTCCTTCCTCCGCGTCTCAGCGCCTCTGCGGTTCAAAATGCGTTTGACCTTTTCTCCGTGCCTCCGTGACTCCGTGGTGAATCGAAACGAAGAGGAAATCCACGATGGCGATGACCGACGCGGTTGAGGTTCCGAGCGGCGATTCCGATCCCGGCGAGACGGCCGAATGGCTCGAGTCGTTGGCCTACGTGCTCGACGAGAAGGGCCCGGAGCGGGCGAGATTCTTGCTGAGCGCGCTGGAGGAAGCCGCCTACCGGCAAGGGGTCGAGGTGCAGCGCACTTCGACGACGCCGTACATCAACACGATTCCGGCCGATCGCCAACCGCCGTACCCGGGCAATCGCGAGATCGAGCGGCGGATCAAGAGTATCATCCGCTGGAACGCGATGGCGATGGTGGTCCGCGCCAACAAGGAAAACGACGGCATCGGGGGGCACATTTCGACGTTCGCCTCCGCGGCCACGCTGTATGAAGTCGGCTTCAACCATTTTTTCCGCGGCAAGAGCGACGACTTCTCCGGCGATCAGATTTACTTCCAGGGACACGCCTCACCGGGCATCTACGCGCGGGCATTTCTCGAGGGACGCCTCACCGAAACGCAGTTGGTCAACTTCCGCCGCGAGTTGCAGCCCGGAGGAGGACTTTCCAGCTACCCGCATCCGTGGTTGATGCCGAATTTCTGGGAATACCCGACCGTCTCGATGGGCCTGGGGCCGATCATGGCGATCTACCAGGCGCGGTTCAACAAATATCTGACCGATCGCGGGATCAAGGATTGCAGCCAGACGCATGTCTGGTGCTTTGTCGGCGACGGCGAATGCGACGAGCCGGAAACGCTCGGCGCGATCACGCTGGCGTCGCGCGAAAAGCTCGACAACCTGATCTTCGTGATCAACTGCAACCTGCAGCGACTCGACGGTCCGGTCCGCGGTAACGGGAAGATCATTCAGGAACTCGAAGGCGCCTTCCGCGGCGCCGGCTGGAACGTCATCAAGGTCATCTGGGGCGATGAGTGGGACTCGCTGCTCGCCAAGGATGAGGACGGCCAACTCGTCAAACGGATGGGCGAAGTCGTCGACGGCGAGTACCAGAAGTACACGGTCATGCCGGGCAGCTACATCCGCGAAAACTTCTTCGGGAAGTACCCGCAGTTGCTGGACCTCGTCGATCACTTGTCCGATGAGCGGCTGAGCAAGCTGCGCCGTGGCGGCCATGATCCGGAGAAGGTCTACGCGGCATTCAAGGCGGCGCTCGAGTCGAAGGGCCGGCCGACCGTGATCCTGGCCAAGACGGTCAAAGGGTACGGCCTCGGCGAAGCGGGCGAAGGGCGCAACATCACGCATTCGCAGAAGAAACTCAACGAAGACGAGTTGCGCGAATTCCGCACGCGGTTTGGCATTCCGATTTCTGACAAGGAAGTTGGCAAGGCGCCGTTTTACCGGCCGCCCGATGATAGTCCCGAAATGCAGTACCTGTTCGAGCGGCGCAAATCGCTTGGCGGGTTCGTGCCGAGCCGCACGATGCGCGCGCAGCCGATCGAGACGCCGTCGCTCAGCGAATTTATGGAATTCACCAAGGACGCCGGCGACCGTACCTTCGCGACGACGCAAGCCTTCGTGCGATTCTTCTCGAAGCTGCTGCGCGACAAAAACATCGGCAAGCTGATCGTGCCGATCGTTCCGGACGAGTCGCGCACCTTCGGCATGGATCCGTTGTTCCGCCAAATCGGCATCTATTCGCACTCGGGGCAGTTGTACCAACCGGTCGACTCGGACCAGGTGAGTTACTACCGCGAGGCCAAGGACGGGCAGTTGCTCGAAGAAGGCATCACCGAGGCCGGTTCCATGGCCTCGTTCATCGCCGCGGGTACGGCCCATTCGGCCCACGGCGTGAACATGATCCCGTTCTACATTTACTACTCGATGTTCGGCTTCCAGCGGATCGGCGACATGGTCTGGTGCGCGGCCGACGCGCGCACCAAGGGCTTCATGCTTGGCGCTACCGCGGGGCGCACGACGTTGGGCGGCGAAGGTTTACAACATCAGGACGGCCACAGCCACCTGTTGGCGTCGAGCTTCCCGACGGTGCGGGCGTACGACCCGGCGTATCAATACGAGATCGCGGTGATCGTCCTGGACGGCATGCGTCGCATGTACGCCGAGCAGGAAGATTGCATGTACTACATCACCTTGCAGAATGAGGCATACCACCACCCGGCCATGCCGGAAGGGGCGGAGCGCGGCATCGTGAAGGGGATGTACAAACTGTCGCACAAGTCGGCCGGCGAAGGTCGTCCGCAAGTGCAGTTGTTTGGCAGCGCCGCGCTGTTGCGCGAGGCGCTGCGCGCTCAGGATATTCTGTTGGAGAAATACCAGATCTCCAGCAACGTCTGGAGCGTGACGAGCTACACCGAGTTGGCTCGCGAGGCGCAGGCCGTGGAACGCTGGAACTTGCTGCATCCGCTCGAAGAGCCGCGCAAATCGTACCTGGATGAAGTGCTGGCGGGCGAGTCCGGTCCGTTCATCTCCACGTCGGACAATGTTCGCGCCGTGGCCGAGCAAATCAGCAACTACATCCCCGGCGGATTGTATGCTTTGGGAACCGACGGCCTGGGCCGCAGCGAAAACCGCGCCCCGCTGCGAAGGCACTTCGAAGTGGACGCCGAATGCGTCGTCGTGGCCGCCCTGTCGCGACTCGTGCAACAAGGCCACTGCGACCGGCAGTGCCTGGCCAAGGCGATTCAAGATTTAGGCGTCGACCCGGACAAGGCCGACCCGATGACGGCGTGAGGAAAGTCGGAAGTGTGAACTAGGACCGATGAACGGAGAGGTAATCTCCGGTCGTTCCGCGTTCCTCGTTCCTGCTTTAAAAAAGATTCAAACATTGCATCGCTGGAAACGCGTTTATGGCTACTGACTTCAAGCTTCCTGACCTTGGCGAGAACATCGACTCCGGCGACGTGATCAGCGTGCTGGTGAGCGAAGGGGACGAGATCCAGGCGAATCAGGGAGTGATCGAGCTCGAGACCGGTAAAGCGGTCGTGGAAGTGCCCTCGTCCGTGGCCGGACGCATCTCCAAGATTCACGTCAAAGTCGGTGCCAAATTGCCGATCGGCGCAACCGTGTTGACCGTCGAAGCGTCCAGCGCGGCGGCCCCCGCGCCGGCTCCTCCGGCCGCACCGCAGCCCCCTGCTCCGGCGCCAGCGCCGCAAGCGGCCGCGCCGCATCCAGCAGCACCGCAACCCGCTCCGGCGCCAATCGCGCCGGCCCCGGTCGCCGTAGCGCAGCCCGAGGCTCCCGTTCATGCGACGCCGCATGTGAGCACACCGGTCCAAGCGGCCTACTCGGCCGACAATGGCGCCAACGGCGGTCTCGCGCCCGCGGCAGCCCCCGCGACGCGACGCCTGGCGCGCGAGCTGGGCGTCGATCTGGGTAACGTCGACGGTTCCGGGCCCGGCGGGCGCATCACGCGGGAGGACATCGTCTCCGCAGTCCGCCAGAACAACGCCGCGGTAGCGTCCGCCGCCACGGCGCCGAAGCCTGCCGCCAAAGCAGCGCCCAGCGCGCCGGCTGCTGCAGCGCCCGCCGCCCCGAGCGCCGATGGCGTCGCCGATTCCGATTTCTGGGGACCGATTCGCCGCGTCGGCATGACGAAGATTCGCAAGACGATCGCCGTCAACATGGCGCGGAGCTCGGTGACGATTCCGCACGTGACGAACTTCGATTCGGCCGACATCACCGAGTTGGAGCGCATCCGCAAAGGCAGCACGGCCGACTACGCGGGCTCGAACGTCAAGCTCACGTCGATGGCCTTCGTGATGAAGGCCGTGGCGCTGGCCCTCAAGCACCATGGCACGCTCAACGCGTCGATCGACATGGACGGCGAACAGTTGATCTACAAGGACTATGTCAATCTCGGCGTGGCCGTCGACACCGAACGCGGGCTCGTGGTACCCGTGATCCGCAATGTCGATCGCATGACTATCCCGCAGATCGCACAAGCGCTGACCGACGTGGCCACACGCGCCCGCGCGGCGCAGTTCACGCTCGACGACCTCCGCGGCGGCACGTTCACAATCAGCAACCTGGGCGCCGTCGGCGGGCAATTCTCCACGCCGATCATCAATCACCCTGAAGTGGCTATCCTGCTGCTGGGACGCTCGAAATTGCAGCCCG
>JALHLM010000256.1 GCA_022844585.1 Pirellulales bacterium
TGGCTTCCAGCACATCAAGGCGGCCGTCGAGGTCGTAGTCGAAGAAGAACACGCCGAACTTGAGCGACAGCCGCGACGGGGGGCCGATGCCGTTCGAGATCGCGTCGTCGAAGAAGTTCAGCGACTTGCCGTTCGAGACGTAGAGCGCTGTCGGCTCGTTGGCGAAGTTGCCGATCACGACGCCCAGCGAACCGTCGTTACGAAATGCGCCGGAGTCGACGCCCATCGCGCCGCGGGCATTGCCGGCCGTGTCGAAGGCGACGCCGGCCTCGGCGCCGACTTCCTCGAACGTGCCGTCGCCACGATTGTGGAACAGCAGGTTCTGCACCGTGTCGTTGGCGACGACCAGGTCGAGCCAACCATCCCGATCGACGTCCACCGGCGCGAGACCCAGCGACTTGGCGAGCGGCACTTTCGTGGCCTTGTTCCGTACCTGCACGCCGGCGACTTCGGAAACGTCGACGAACGTGCCGTCCCCTTGGTTGCGATAGAGATAGGGGAACGTACCTTGGAATGCGCGCGGAGGCCCGTAGGCGCGGCCGACGCCGACGAGTTGAAAATCCTGCGCGAGATCGATCTCCTTCGACCATTCGATGTAGTTGGCGACATAGAGATCGAGATCGCCGTCGTTGTCGTAGTCGAAGAACGTGGCAGCCGTGCTCCAGGCGTCGTCCGCGCCGCCGACGTTGGCCTTGTCCGTCGTGTCGACGAACTTGCCTTGCTCGTTGCGCAGCAGGTGATTCTTGCCGACCGCGGAGATGAACAGGTCGACCCAACCGTCGCCGTCGTAATCGCCGCAGGCGACGCCCATGCCGTAGCAGGAAATGTTCAGCCCCGTGGCTTCGGTGGCATCGGTGAAGTTGCCCTTGCCATTGTTCTGATAGAGCGCCAGCGTGGGCGTGGATTGTCCTTCGGTGGCGGGCTGATCCGGCCACGGCATCGAGTTGACGAACAGGATGTCCTGATCGCCGTCGCTATCGAAGTCAAAAAACGCGCAGCCGCCCCCCATGGTTTCCGGGAGGAGTTTGCTGCCATAGGCGCCGTTGACATGACGAAAGGTAATGCCCGCGGACTGCGTGATGTCCGTGAATTTGACCGTGGGCGGCTCGATGGTCGGGGCGTCGCGTACGGTCGGCGCGGCCAACGTCGAGGCCTTGGTCTCCGGCGGCTTAGGGCGATTGCGCAGATACACCACGCCAGCGACAACACACGCGCCGATCACCAGCACGACCAGCGATCCGCGCAAAGCGCGGCCGATCACCGCGTCATCGGCGGCCGCGTCATCTTCCTCGGGCGGCATGTATTTTGATGTGCTCATTGGCCACCTCCTGTGCTTGCCGTTTCGACGGCGGTTTGTTTCGTCAGGCCCGGCGCTCCGTCGCGTTGCAACGGGTAAATCACCAGGGCCTCGGCGGCATGGTTGGCCGCCGGGTACTTCTTCCGCGCCGCCGCCACGGCGCTGTCTCGCGCGTTGTCGTCCGGTTTGAAACGAGCGTGCGCCTCTTGATGGATTTGGGCCTTCGTCTCGTCTCCCAACTGCTGATAGATCAGGCCGAGGTTATAGTGCGCGGCGACGTCCTCGCTGTCTTCCTGGAGCGTTTTTTCGTACGTGGTCGCCGCCTCGCGCAACAGGGCGTCGCGTTCCGCTTCTTTCGTGGGATCGCGGACTTGCTTCGCCCGATCGAACAGCACTTGTCCCAGCAAGTTGATCACTTCGTAGTCGCGGCTGAAATCGAAGCCGCGCTCGATCATTTCCGGCGTGCGATCTTCCAGCACGCTGCGGAAATTCTTTTCGGCCGCTTCGAGATGCCCTTGCTGCTGGTTGATTCTGCCGGACAGCCACGCGACCGTCCATGCCGGAGCGGGCGGATCCTTGAACTGCGTGGCGCGCTGGATCGCCGCCGTGGCTTCGTCGAGGCGTCCTTCCTCAAGATAGACGCGGGCCATGTTCAGCGGCCCGTCGTAACGATTCAACTTCTCGACTTCCGCGAAGGCGGCCGCGGATTGTCGCAGTTCGGCGCGACCTTCCAGCAACAAACCAATCGCGTAGTCGTTCCAGCGTTGCCAGGGCGGAATGGCGGATTCCGGATTGCTCGGCGCGGGCGAACCGCCTTCGATCGGCAAGGTGATCGTGTCGGTCGCGAGCGTCGTGATCGGCAGTTCGTTGCGATAAGGCTGGCCCGGCTTCAGACCCCGTAATGGGAGATCGCCCGGCTTCGCGGCCTTGGCGACGAAGTCCATATATTCCTTGTCAAACTTGCGGTATTGCAGCTTCACCGTGATCGTCACGGGTTCGCGAGCATCGTCCGGCACACGGAAACCGTAATGCGCCACCTGACCCGCGCCGGGCGGAATCTGGTGGTTGTAGAGCGGTACGAAGATGTCCTGCGGATTGCGGCGGTTGATGCGGTTGCCGTTCCGGTCGAGCATGAACACGTTGATGAAATGCGACCAGGGATCGACCGTGCCGTCGTCGCCGATCGCGCCGTTGCGACCGATGACTTTGTCGCCGGAGTTGATAGCGACGTCGACCCAGACTTCGTTGGAGTCGACCGTGCCTTGCGTAAAGAGGTGCCCCATCTTTAAGGTGCGAATCACCGATTCCAACAGGTAGTCGGCGCCTGGCTTGAGCGCCGGCGCCGCCGGGCGGAGCGGGGCGATCAGCGGGCTATCGATCTGCCCTCCTTCCTTGAGGCCGAAGATATCGATGCGGACGATGTCCTTCATGAACTCCTGGTGCTTGGTGATGATATCGGGCTCGTTGCGCATCCAGGCGACGCCGGTGTTCGCGGAAGGGAACAGGTGATCGTGGATACTCAGCTTCTTCGCGCTGGCGAAGAGCTTCGCACCGAAATCGCCCGATTCCTTCAGCGGCATGTGGCAGCCGGCGCAGTTTTCCTGCGCCTTGGGCGGATAGTAGAAGCTGCGAGCCCCGTGCCCGGAGACGCCGCTCAACAGGAATGGATCGTAGTGATTTTGACCGCGGAGGAATTCCTTGTAGTGGTTGAGCGCGAAGGGCAGATGCACCTTGTGGCACGTCGAGCAGAACTCAGCTTGTTTGTGATGCGGCTTCAGGAACGTCTTTTTGTGAAAGCTCGGTTTGGCCTTCACGAGCTGCCGGTTCACGTACTTGAGAATGGAGTTTTCGCTCTGCGCGAACGGGTAGTGCAGCGGTTCTTCGATCGTGTAGTCGGCATTGCCGCGGGTACTATGCACATCGGTGATCGCGTGACAGGCGGTACACGTAATGCCGGCCTGGGCCGTCGGATCGTTCACCAAGTCGTACTTGGGATCGCTAAACGATCCGCTGAAGAACGGCACCGGATCATGGCAGCCTGCGCACCATCGCGAGGCCTGCACGCTCCCGTCGCGCTCCAGGGAGACCTCGCGCGTTTCGCGGACGCTCGCCAAGTAGGCCGGGTTGTTGAACGAGCTAAAGTGATGCGCGCTGTGGAACCAACCGTCGTAGGCGTCCTTGTGGCATTCCAGGCAATACTGATCCATCATCAACGTTTCGGCAGGAATGAATTTTCCGCTGGCCGTGCGAGCCAGCGAGGGCTCGAAATACTTGACGCCGGAAGCCGGACCGGCGACGTTCCATTGCCGCGGATCTTGCGTTTGCAGGATCAGCATAATCGCCACCGTAGCGCCCATCACGCCGAGGTACGCGCCGCCGATGCGCCACTTGATCTTCGGCCCGGCGAGCCGGTGCAGCCAATACAGCCAGATGGTCGCCAAGGGCGTCGCCACGTGCAGCCAATACACGGCGTCGCGCGCGAGCGGTTGTTTTAAGTCGAACACGCCTTCGATGCGGACCAGCAGCACGCCGGTCGCAAGTACCGCGATGCCGGCCGCGAACAGCACGTAACCGATCCGCACGGCGCGGCGATTGCGGCGATTTTTCGCGGCCGCCATGTGAATCGCGCCGAAGACTACAAACGGCACGACGAGCAACAGGCCCAGCACCACGTGGACCAGGAACATCATCAGATAGAAGTAGTTCTGATAAGTCCGCCCGCTGAACCATTCGGTTGCAGTGACGCCCGCCAGATAACACGAGTTCGCGCCCAACACCGCCACGAGCGCGAAGATGGCGAAGAGCAAGCAGCGCAGACGTGGCCCTACGGTGCGTACATAGCGTTTGGGCGCCGGCACGGGGCTCGCAGGCGCGTCGCCTGAGGTAATGCTCGCCATGGGCAAATCCTAGCAGATTGAATTGGGGAAGCGCGCCACGCAGCTCAATCGCTCACGGAGCAGCGCATGCGCTGCTCGTTCCGATCGAACGCTGTCGTGGCCAGAACACACCAGCGCGCAGCCAACAACGAAATAATACGTCGTATTTCCGTGGTTCTGGCCACGACGATGCGCGCACGAGCGAAGTGCTCAGATCGCTTCCGGCGGTCGCCAAGTGGCGGGATACCAGACCGACGGCAACGGCGGCGCATCGAATTCCCCGCGCTGCTGCGGCCCAATCGTAGTGTGCTCGCAGGCTTCGTCGCCCATTTTCGCCCAGAATTCCGGGCTGCGTTCCAAACTCGGCGGCGGGACGCTCGGCACTGCGAACGGATGCGGCACGCGACGACAACTGGGCCCATTGCAAGGAATAGGCGCTCGGGGAGCTTGTTCGGCATGTTGCGGCGTTTCGGCCGTCGGCATCGCGGCTGCATCATGCGCGTGCGCATTCGGCGACGAATTGCCGATCACAACGTAGTCGCCGCAACTGGCGGAAACCGGTTGAACGCCAGTTCCCCAGGCGACAGCCATGATTCCAAACAGCAACGCGGCGCGCAATCGAAGCATGCATCGCACGGAATGCGCGACATATGAAGCAACAAAGCCGGACGCGATACCGACAGGCATGACACAGCCGAAAAGAAAAGCGGGCGAGGCGTTCCAGGCGGCCGAATGGCACCTTGAGACCTTCCCCTTATGGCTGAGCATACCCCCGCACGGTCGCGAAGGTCAAGCAAAAACCCCTTCGTTCGGGGAGGAAAGACTCCTGTTTGCGATCGATTGGACTTCGCCGCCAGCGCGTTCGACGGCCGCCATCGCCCGCAACGAGTCCCAGCCAGCCTGCCAGGGGATGGGAAACGCGATCTTCGCCCGCGCTGCATCGAGCGCATCGGCGAGCAGCTCGAGATACATGGCGTTGACGTCCCAGTCGGGATTGTTCCAAAGCAGTTTTTCGTCGGACGCGGCGCGCCAAGCAAGTCGCCCCGTCGCCCAATCGAAGCGGATTGTTCCGCGCGTGCCGACAAACTCAAACCCACGCGATCGTTCCGGCTGGCACATGCTCAATTGCACGTGGGCCGAGATGTCGTTGTCGAATCGCAACGAACATTTTGCGATGTCGTCGGCCGGCATGTCGAGTTGGCCTGATCGCCAACTGCGGCCCTGCACTTCGACAGGCTGCCCGAGACACCACAGCACGTAATCCAACTCGTGATCCAACGTCGGTAACACGCCCCCGCCGAGCTCCGGTCGGGCGGCGTACGACGTGCGGTAATCTTCCCACGGATGCCAGTCGGGCAGATAGCTCTCGAACCATGTGCGAGCGGATCGGACTTCGCCGATTTTGCCGTCGAGCAATGCGTCGCGCGCGGCGCGATAGGCGGGGTGATAACGCAAGCAGTACGCAACGCCGATCGGCGCTGATGCCGTCGTCAACCAAGGAAGCGCCGCCTCCGCTTGTGGTAAATCCATCGCGAGCGGCTTTTCGATCAGTACCGGAACGCCCGCACGCACGAATGGCTCGGCCGCTGCGAGATGCAAGCTCGTGGGATTGCAGATCACGGCTAAATCGAGGCCGCCGGAGATTGCCGCCTCAAGGGAATCGACGATCAACGCGTCGGCGGGCGGCGTGAAGGCGGGATTGATGCGGTTTTGGCGGCGGACGATCGTGATCCGGCGCACGCCGAGCCGCTGGAGATTCTCCACGTGCCGGCGGCCGATCGAGCCGTAGCCCACGACGGCGACGCGCAAGTCGGAGCATCGGTCGCTCATGCGGCGGCGGATCGACTAGGGCGCTCAAAGCGATCGCAAAAGCGGTAGGCGTCGGTCAACGAAAACATGCCGTCTTGTCCCGTCAACGCGGCGAAGAGTTGCCGCATCCGGGCCAGGTCTCCGGGAGTGTCGATGGTCAGCGCGATCTCGCTTCGCAAGCCGTGCCAATCCGCGGGCAATTGGTGGACGCGGTAGGCCCAGGGGAATTGCCGGAAAAAGGGCGTCACATGCTCCCGCTGGTGTGCGTCGACGGCCACGCGGGCCATCCGCCGTAACGCGCCGACCTGAAACACCTCCGGCACAACGTACGACAATTCCTGCACACAGGTATATTCCGCGCCGGCGGCGAGATGTTCTTCGAGAATCGCGGCGGTACGCTCCGGGCAATACGCCGGGTTATCAGCCGTGGCGCGGATCGCCGTGGCGTCGTTCGGCAGGTCTGACGTGGCCTGGAGGAATCGCGACAGCACGTCGGCGGTCGCGCCGCGGACGCACGCGACGCCGAGCTCCTCACAGGCCGCTTCGGTGCGGTCGTCTTCGGGTTCACAGGTCGTGGCGACCACGACTTCCCAGGGCCGCCGGGCGAAACGCTCCGCCGCCTGCAGCCGGGTCACGACGTGTTCCAGGACGGAACGACCGGCGAGATCCGTCAAGATTTTGCCCGGCAAACGGGTCGAACCCATTCGGGCTTGCACCACTACGCGCACGGCAGCGTCCATGTCTGCCTCCCTTCCACAAAACGAGCCGAATTCCGAATTCGGGGCGGCATTGTAGCGAAACTTGGCAAACGAGGCATCAGCAGTTCATGGCGCTGAAAAAGGACGGCGTCTTCTCCTCCAAGCCCAGGGAAGGCCACCATCGACGTTGCCAATGGAAAAATCTCCCAGGGCCCTCCCTGGGCTTAGCGGCTTAGCGCTGGCGGCGCTGTCAGATGTCCAAGCGGCTCTGCTCGTCACGCCTCGCGAGGTTCGCCCCGGGAACTATACTGAATCCATCGTCGCGGCCTGCCATTTTGCGTCCCTCGATTCATCCCCAGCATGTTGAATTCCCTCCGCGGCAGCAAAGTCAAAGGTTGGAGCGGTCCCTGGAAGATGGCCGCTTACGAGGCCGCGTTTCGCGTGTTTTGCCGACACCGGCAGGGGGCGAAGCCGAACATTCTGCTGCATTGCACCCGCCGCACCGGTTCGACCTGGCTGATGAACACGGTTTGCGCGCACCCCGGAATGCGGTCCGAGGGCCGGCCGTTCATGACGGCCCTCTACACGCGTCACAAGAAGCGCATCCCCGATCTGGCCAAGGCGGCAGGCTATTCGGGCGATCACAAATTCGCCTGCATGGTGCATTTCGACGGAGACGACGAACGCCGCTTTCGAGAGTTCGCGGGCGAGGTCGTCAGCGGCCGCACCGTGGTGTATCCGATGCTCCGTTTCTGGGAGCCGTATTTTCAGCGCAAGACTGATCGCGTCGTTTATCAGATGACGACCACGACTGCGATGGCCGAGTGGTTCTCCGATAACTTCCCCTGCCAGAACGTGGTGCTGTTGCGCCACCCGATCACCAGTTCGCTCAGCACGCTGGCCGCCAAGTGGCAGGTGCATTGCTGGGATTTTCTCGATCACCGCTGGTTCGTGGAAACGCACCTCACGGGCGAGCAAGTCGAACTATCGCGCCGCATCATGGAATCCGGCTCGCCGCTCGAACAGCACGTGTTGGATTGGACGCTCAAGATGCTCGTGCCGATCCGGGCGTTGGCGTCGGGCCGACATCCGGACTGGCTCGTCGTCACCTATGAACGGATCGTCCGCGAGCCAGACGCCGTGCTACAGGAGTTATCCCGGCAGCTCGACTTGCCCGACATCGAAGCGATGCGCAGCCAGGTGAAACGCCCCTCGCGGACGGTGACGAAAACTTCGAGCGACAAGGTCGACGATCCGGAATACATCCTGAACCGCTGGCGGAAGAAGATCGACACGGAGCAGGAACGCCAACTGATGGCGATTCTGGAGGCGTTTGAGATTGATACGTATCGCGTGGGGGAGGCGGAGCCGCATTTGGCGGCGCGGTCGTAGTCGTGTTTTTCCACGCAGCCTTCAGCAGTAGAATGGATTCCTCGATTTGATGAAACTTGCAAGGACACGGAGAGCGCGAAGAGAGAGAAAGTGTGTTTTTATAGGGCCGGCCGTGCACGCATTGAGTGGCGTGCACGTGAAACGGGCGGCGTACAAGTTGA
>JALHLM010000257.1:0-576 GCA_022844585.1 Pirellulales bacterium
CGCGTTTGGTTTCGAATAGTCGCGCGAGATCGCTGTCGGTGAAAATGCCGGACAGCATGCCTTCCGCGTCGAGCAGCATGATCGCGCCGCTGCGCCGACCCGGGCGGCTGACTTCTACGAAGACTTCCCGCGCGGTCAATGAGTCTTGCGCTACGCGGCATTCGTGCCAGCGCCGCATGTGACGGTCGACGTCGCTCAACATGCGCCCCAGGCTGCCGCCGGGATGCAGCTTGGCGAAATCTTCGCGGCCGAAGCCGCGCATCTGGCAGGCCACCAGTGCGAGCGCATCGCCAACCGCGAGCATCGCCGTCGTGCTGGTGCTCGGCGCGAGGCCGAGTGAGCCGGCTTCGCGCAAGCGGCCGAGCTCGAGCACCACTTCACTGGCGCGACCCAGGCTGCTGTCGGCGCGGGCGGTAATGGCAATAATTGGCAACGCCTGCGTCCGCGCGCATTCGAGCAGCCGCGTGATTTCGTCGGTTTCGCCGCTTTGCGAGAGGGCGAGCAGCACGTCGTCGTCTCCCAATAGACCTAAGTCGCCGTGAATGGCTTCCGCCGGATGCAAGAAGGCGCTGCGTG
>JALHLM010000257.1:586-8199 GCA_022844585.1 Pirellulales bacterium
GCTGCGTGTTCCGGTGGAGCGCAATGTCGCGGAGATCTTGCGTCCGATATTGCCGGCCTTGCCCATGCCGGTCACGACCACCATGCCGGCGCACTCGGCGACGAGTTCCACGGCTCGGGCGAATTCGCCGTCCAAGGTCTCTGCCAGGCGCGTGATGGCCTCGGCCTCATCGCGCAGGATTTGCCGTGCCGCGCGGATCCGCTCGAACGGACTCAACCGCCCGCCGGGCAGGGGCGCAGGCTCACCGGCGGGCCACGGAAGTGCGGCGTCCATGCTCATAAACTCGGTCGTCCCTGACCTGGGTGCGTCGCGAAGCCCATTTCGCGCCGGCGGATTCTAGCCCCCGGACTGATCCGCGGCAATGTAATCGTGGTAAGCTGCGAAACGTCGATGCTGGCGAACGGCGCCGGCTTTCTTTTGACGACGATTTCTGTTTTCGTTTGATTCGCCATGCATCCCTGTCTTGCCCAGATCTCCACGCTCAATGCCTCGTTCGCTCAGGACGTCGAGGACTACGCCGCCGGGGCTTGCCACGCCATCGAGGTCTGGTTCACGAAGCTGGAGAACCACGTCCGCGAACATTCCCTGGAGCATGTGAAAGAACTGCTAGCGGAGCACGACGTCCGGCTGCCAGTCGCCGCGGGACAAGGCGGGCTGCTCACCAGCCAAGGTGCCGCCCGCGCGGAAGCCTGGAAACTGTTCGATTCCCGGCTCCCACTTTGCCAAGCGTTGGCTATCGAAACCGTGGTCATCGCGGGGGACGTTAGTGCGCCGTTCGCCCAAGTCGATCTCGACCGGCTGCTGGTTTCCTTGGCTGATGCGGCGCGGCGGGCGGCCGATCACGGCGTCCGGCTGGCCCTCGAATTTCAGGCTGAAGCGGCGTTTCCCAATAACCTTCAGACCGCGGCGGCAATCATTGAACAGGTCGGCTTGCCGAACCTCGGGCTTTGCCTGGACGCCTTCCACTTCTCGGTGGGGCGGAGCAAGACGGAGGACCTGGCCTATCTTGGCCCGCATAACCTGTTCCACGTCCAGTTATGCGACCTGGCCGACCGTCCCCGGGAACTGGCCTCCGACGCCGACCGGATTCTGCCCGGCGACGGCGATATGCCGCTGGAATCGCTGCTGGAGGCCCTCCGCGGCCTGGGCTATGCCGGCCACGTGTCCATCGAGCTGATGAACCCGGTGATCTGGCAGATCTCCGGCCGGCAGTTTAGCGAAGTGGCCATGACCGCCCTGCGCAAGCTCCTCGGTCAGGCCAGTATGCAATAATTGCGTTGCCGAGAGGACCTTTAACGACCCTGCCGAGCGGTCGGAAAAAGCGGGGATTTTTCGGTCCCGACGGGCGTCGAACGGTCGAGGTTCCGCGCCCGCGGGAATCAGCCGGCCTTCCGAATTCCCGCCGCGACGCTGCTCTTTCCTGATAGTCGATTCACCGTTTCGAGTAGCCATGAAAATGGCTGACGCCATGGCCCAAATTCAGGCTGACCGCAACTTGCTGTTCGGCATTCTTGCCCTGCAGATGGACTTCATCACCAAGGACGGCCTGGTGGCCGCCATGAACGCCTGGGTGCTGAACAAGCAGGCGCAGCTCGGCGAATTGCTCGTCGAACGGAAGCTGATGGATTCCGACCGTCGCTCGCTATTGAATGCGCTGGTCGAGGAACACGTCAAACTGCATGGCGGCGTGGAACAGAGCCTCGCCGCGCTGAGCGCGGTGGACACCGTCGTCGAGGAATTGCGGTCGATCGCCGACGGCGACATCCAAGCCAGCCTCGCCGGCATCGCGCATCAAGTCACGCAGATGGGGCGCAGCACGTTGCCGCTGACGGGCTTGCGCACGCACGGCAAGTCGAACGGGTCAATGGGGTCGGTAGCGATCGCCGCGCCGCCCGAGAAAAAGGTCTCGCGCTTCGAGGTGTTGCGACCACACGCTGGCGGCGGACTCGGCGAAGTGTTCGTCGCGCGCGATACGGAGTTGAATCGCGAAGTCGCCCTCAAGCAAATCCGCCCGCGACACGCCGACAACCTGGAAAGCCGGGCGCGCTTCTTGCTCGAAGCCGAGGTGACCGGCGGTTTGGAACATCCCGGCATCGTCCCGGTCTACGGGCTCGGCGCCTACGACGACGGCCGGCCGTACTACGCGATGCGATTCATCCGCGGCGACAGTCTGCAGGATTGCATTCGCAAGTTCTTCGCGGCGGACAGCAATTTGAAACGCGATCCATGCGAACGGGCGCTCGCCCTGCGCGAACTGCTGCGCCGCTTCGTCGACGTTTGCAACGCGATGGAGTACGCCCATAGCCGCGGCGTGCTGCATCGCGACTTGAAGCCCGGCAACATCATGGTCGGCAAGTACGGCGAAACGCTGGTCGTCGACTGGGGACTGGCGAAGCCACTGGATCAAGTCGAAGAGGCGGTCTTCCCGGCCGAAGGCGCGCTGCGGCCCATGTCGGCGACCGGCACCGTGGAAACGCAAGTCGGCCGCGCGGTCGGTACGCCGGCGTACATGAGCCCGGAACAAGCCGCGGGACGGATCGATCAACTCGGGCCGGCCAGCGACGTGTACAGTTTGGGCGCGACGCTGTTCGCGCTGTTGACCGGGCGCGCGCCGTTCGAAGGAGGCGACGTGGGCAGCACGTTGCAACGCGTTCAGCGCGGTGATTTCCCCAGGCCACGAATCGTCAACAACCGCGTGCCAAAGCCGCTGGAGGCCATTTGCGTCCGCGCGATGGCGCTCCAGCCGGCGGACCGCTACGCGTCGCCGCAAGCCTTGGCGCACGATTTGGAGCATTGGCTCGCCGACGAACCGGTCTCCGCGTACCAGGAAACGGCGAGCGAAAAAATCGGGCGTTGGACGCGACGTCACCGGGCGATCGCGCAATCCAGCGTGGTAGCCCTGCTGGCGATCGCCGTGATCTCGATGATCGCGTGTGCCTTGATCGAACGCGCGCGGGACGCCGAAGCTGAAGCGCGGAAGAACGAATCGGTCGCCCGCGCCGAAGCCGAGGCCAGCTTTCAAGACGCCAAGAACGCGGTGAACGAATTCTTCACCAAGGTCAGCGAAGAAAAACTGCTGGAAGTGCCGGGCCTGCAACCGCTGCGGCGCGAGTTACTGGAGTCAGCGGAGCGCTACTACACCGGCTTCATCAAGGATCGCGGCGACGACCCGGACCTCAAGCTCGACCTGGCCGCCGCGCATTACCGCGTGGGCCGCATCGCCGACGAGATCGGCACGAATCAGGCGGCGCTCGACTCGTTCAACCGCGCCATGCAAGTGCAGGTGGCGGCCGCGCAAGCGCCCAATGCTCCGATGTCGGTGATGGAGGATCTGGCCAACACGCACAACGCGATGGGCGAGGTGCTGATGGAATCCGGCATGTTGCCCGACGCTCAAGACTCCTTCGCGAAGGCCCACAAGCTGCGCGACGATTTGGTGCGCCGCGTCGATCACGACGGCAAACTGCGTCGCAAGTTGGCCAACAGCATCAACAACATGGCCGCCGTGCAGGCGATGATGGGCAAGCCGCAGTCGGCGATCACCGAATTCGAACGCGCGCTCGACGAACGCGAAAAACTGGTGCTCGATTTCCCGAAGGAATCGCTCTATCTCAGCGACCTGGCCGAGGGTTACTACAATCTCGCCGCATTCCACCTGCAACACGAAAACCCGGTGGCGGCGCGCGAGTCATTGGAAAAGGCCCTCGCCGCGTATCGTGACGTCTTGAACCTGGAGCCCGGTAATCCGGATTTCGAGCGCGGCATGGCGCTCAGTTGGCGCGAGCTCGGCCGCGCCGAGCAATCGACGGGCAACCGCGAGGCCGCCTCCAAGGCTTACGAAGAATCCCGCGACCTGTTGGATCGGCTCTCCGCCAAGAACCCCTTCGTCGTTGAATACCAGGCCGACAACGCCGCGGTCTATATCGACCTGGCCAACCTCTCCGAGGAAGCGCCTCAGCTCGCCATCGAATGGTTGACCCGCGCGCGGACGATCCTGGAACGGCTCGTCAAGCTCGATCCAGGCGATGCCCGGTATGCGAGCGATCTGCTCGTTTGTTTGACGAACCTGGGCCTCAATCAATTGCACGCTGGCCAGGCCACCGCCTCGCGCGATACGCTGGAACAGGCGCTCGCGAAGTATCAGGCGCAGGTGGACGAACATCCGACGTTGCAGCAGGACGAAAAGCTGCTGACGCATGAAGCCGACTTGCGGTACGCTGTGGCGCTGGCTCGCGCGCAGTCGGACAATCTGGCGGAAGCGTTGCCGGTTTATCTGCAAGCCGAGAAACTGCGCGAGAAACTCTTGCAAGCGGCCCCGCGCGACGCCGGCCGACTCATGGCGCTGGCGCGCTTGCAGGACGAGTTGGCCGTGGTGCATTCGCGCCTGGGGAACCCCGATCAGGCAATCGCCGCCTGTCGCGAGGCGACCCCTCATTTCCGCGCCGCGCGGGAATTGAAGCTCGACGAGCCGAGCCGCCAGGAACTGCGCCAGCATCTCCGGCAATTGGCCATATTTGAGCGGGAGTTCGGCGGCATCGATGAATCACTTGCCGCGCTGTCGGAGCAACGCTCCCTGAGCGGTGACAAAGCGGAGGAGCTGTACGCCACGACGATCGAATATTGTGCCAACGCCGACTGGGTGGGCGGCGACGAAGAGGACGCCCTGACCGTCGAGGAACTGGCCCAGCGCAACCGTTGCCTGGACGAGGCACTCACTACGCTGCAGGCCGCCGTGGCCGCCGGGTACGATCGCGCAAAGCTGAAAGACGACCAGGAACTTGGGCTTTTACGCGATGACCCGGACTTCCAGCAGTGGCTCGGCAAGCCCTAAGTCATAATCAGAAAGCAGCTTACAATTTTCCCGCGACGCTAGGCTCCGCTCGGCCCGCGGCAGAAACTCCCTCACCGTCAGCGCTGATGTAACCGATACATCATAGAGGGCGAGGTACTGCGCCGAGCGCCGTCGTTGCGCTCGCCAGAGCTTGCCACGCCGCAGGATGCGGAGTTGGATCGTTTGCCAGGAGCCGCGGCACATGGGACGGAACCCGTTTATCGCCTTGATGGCCGGCACGCTGTGCGTCGCCGCGCTGATTGTTCCGGCTCGCGCACAGGACGACGAACCGAGTTTTGCCACCGACGCCTGGGACGCGCCCGACGAGCATTTGGCCTGGCAGCCGCCGTCGCCAACGCCGCCAGCCGCGACCGAATTGCAGCCCAGCGTCGTCGATGGCGGCACGGCCACGACGGAGACGCCACGGTCGCGAACGAATCCTTCGCGACGTTCCAGTGCCGCATCGCAGTTCGCGCTCGGCGGGGGCTCGTCGGCCGTCTCGCGCCGGCAGGCCAACACGCCTTATATGATCGGTGATCTGTTCGGCGCGTCGCTGTATCAGCTGTCGGTCCAGGGGGCGGAATACAAAACCACGGCCGTTTATTTCGACGCCTCGCTCGATAGCGATTTCCTGACAACCTTTGCGAACTTCGATCACCCTGGCGGCGGCGCCGGCGGATTGCCGACCGTGAACGGACTGGCGGCGCCGTTCGGCGATGCCTTCGATACCAGCGGCGATGGCGAATCGGACGTGTTCCCGAATCTCCCGCAACCGGGCGGTCTGGCGACCGTCGTTTTGAACGCGCAGGGGCAGCCCGGGGAGCTCATCTATTTGAGCGGCACGGGCTATCTGGTTCGTCAACAAATCTCAACGCCGCCCGGAACGTTTCTCAACCCCCAGACCGCGATCAACAGCTCCGCGCGCAGTCCGATCGACGGCGACGCCGGCGTGCCGGGCTTGGCGACGGCCTACGACCTTCAATACGAATACATGTTTCGCCCAAACGCGATCATCGTGAACGTGCCGAGCCCCGGCGGCGGCGGCGCGGTGGGGCGCGTGAAGATCGCGGAGAACAACAGCCCGATTCCGCGCGATCGCGTCTTTTTCAACTACAGTTTGTTCCACAACGTGCCGTTCGACTCGACCGATCCGGACGTGAACCGCTACACGCCGGGCTTTGAGAAAACATTCTGGAACGGTCGCGGGTCCGTGGAACTTCGCCTGCCATTTGCGTCGACGCTTGATAGCAACCTCACGGCGGGCGCACTCACCAATGGCAGCAACACGGAGTTCGGCAACGCCACGGGGATTCTCAAGTTGCTGCTCTGGTCCAACGATAATTGGGCCTTTGCCGGCGGCCTGGGCGTCAACGCGCCAACGGCCGACGATGTAGTTGTGTCGCTTGCCGATGGGCGGCCGTTGATCGCCATCGATAACGACGCGTTCCACTTGCAGCCATTCTTGGGCTTGCTCTGGACGCCCAGCGATCGCTTCTTCGCGCAGGGCTTTGCGCAAATCGACGCCGACATCGACGGCAACCCGGTTTGGGCGGATCTGCAAGGACTCGGGCTCGAGCGATTCGGCCGCCTCAAGGATTCCACGTTGATGATCGCCGACTTGGGCATCGGCTACTGGATCCATCGCAGGAATTCGGGCAAGGTGACCGGTCTCGCGCCGGTCTGGGAACTGCACTACAACCGTTCGCTGGAAGACCAGGACGTGCTGCGTCAGGGGAACTTCGTAATCGGCAACGCGAATCAGGACGTCGATGTGCTAAACACGACAATCGGTTTGAATGTCGAGTTGTTCAACTACGCATTGCTCACGGCTGGCTACACCGCGCCGCTCTCCGACGCCACGGACCGGCAGTTTGACGGCGAGTTGCGCGTGATGTGCAACATCGGCCCGCGGCCGACCCGCGCGGCGCGTGCGCAGTTCTAATGTATCAAACGGCAACCTTTTTACCGCCGCGTCGATTCCGCCACGGCCGTTTCCGGCTTCGTGCGGACGGCCTCGAAATCCTGCGCGGCGCCGATCCAGAGCACCAACGGCGCGGCGATGAACACCGTGCTGTAGGTACCCGAGAGCACGCCGACGAGCATACAGAACGCGAAGCCGTGAATGCCTTGGCCGCCCAGGGCGTACATGATGATCACGGTGATGAACACCGTTAACGACGTCAGGATCGTGCGACTCAAGGTCTGGTTCAAGCTCAAGTTGATCATGTCGGCCGTGAGCTTGGGGCTCTTGCCCTTCACTTCGCGCATCCGGTCGAAGATCACGATCGTGTCGTTGATCGAGAAGCCAATGATCGTCAAGAACGCGGCGATGATCGGCAGGTTGATCTTAAACTGTTGCACGCCGAGGAACGACAATGAATCGGCCAGGTAATAACTGGCCGCCAACGCCACCAGGGCCACAAGGACGTCGTGAATCAAGGCGATCACCGCCGCCACGCCGTAAACCAGGCGTTGGAAGCGAATCCACAGATACGCCGCGATCGCGACCAAGCTGGCGAGCAAGGCGTAAATCGCCGACCACTGCGTGTTCGCGGCGACCTGACCGCCGATGGCGCTCGACGACGGAAAGTACGGTTCGGACTCCAATTTTTCCTTCAACTTCGCAAACACCGGGTTGGCTTGTTCTGGCGCGAGCGCCACGCGCACGTTCCATTCCTGGAAGGCCTGCGTCGCCCCGGCGTCGAGTTCAGCATTCGTGGCTTCGAACGGAACATCGCCGACGCCGAGCGACTCAGCGGCTTCACGAAAGCGCTTTTCCAAG
>JALHLM010000258.1 GCA_022844585.1 Pirellulales bacterium
ATACCGACGGGACCGTGAATGTTTCCGGTACCGGCAATCTGCAAATCGGCGGCCCGTTGCGTGTCGGCGGCTACACCAACGCGGACAACGGGGCTGACGGTTTGCCGGCGACCGGGGATGAGCCCGCGGGTTACTTGCAACCGAATCTCGGCAAATTCAATCAGTCGAACGGCGTCGTCAAGGTCGCCGGCGACTACTCGGTGGGCTCCGGCATTAATTCCACCGGCGTCCACACTATGTCCGGCGGCACGCTGGAAGTGGGCGGCTGGACCCGCATCGCGGACCAAGAGGCTGTAGTGGCTGGTACTCAGTACACGTCGACCGGTACCTTTAACATGACTGGCGGCGAAGCCACCTTCCATTCCCGTATGGGGATCGGCTTCGGTGGAACCGGCACGATCAACCAAACCGGTGGACGGATGAACTTCGACGATGCGTCTGGGAACAGTATTTCGTTCACTATTGGCGATAGCTTCGTCAGCAAGGGAACCTACAACCTCTCCGGCGGCGAAGTGGTCGTAACAGGCGGTCGTGTTCAAATCGGCCACTGGCACACAATGGATGCGACGATGAACGTGAGCGGCACCGGCGTGCTGCGGACCCTCACTGATGTGCATGTCGCGTCGGAATCGGATGGACCCACCAACAAGGGTGTGCTCAACCAAACCGGCGGTACGGTCGATGTCGGTGGAAACCTGATTGTCGCGTTGACCTCCGGCGGCACGGGCGATATCAATCTTTCGGCCGGCGAACTTCATAGCCGACAGAACGTGTTGGTCGGTGATGCGGGCCTGGGCACAATTACTCAGACCGGCGGGACGCATACCGTGGAAGGCGATATGACCATGGGCGTCCAGGCGACGGCCGATGGCAAATACGTTCTGGACGGCGGCGTGCTAAACATGTCCGGCGGTTCCATGAGCTTTGGCGCCGGCATCGGCAGCTTTGACTTCACCGGTGGTACGCTCAAGAATGCTGGAACGATTAACTTCAGCCTGGTCAATGACGGTGGTACGCTGGCGCCCGGGGCTTCGCCTGGCCAGACGAACATCATCGGCGACTACACCGTCATCAACGCCGCCTCGAACTACCAGGTGGAGATTGCTGGAACCACGCAGGGAACCGGCTATGACTTCCTGAGCGTCTCCGGCATCGCCACGTTGGGCGGCAAGCTTGAGGTGTTGCTGGGTGGCGGTGGCCCGTTGGAAGGGGACACCAACGCCGATGGTCAAGTCAACATTGTTGACCTGAACAACGTCCGCAATAACTTCGGCGGCGCTGGCTTGGGCGACACGAACGGCGACGGTGTCGTCACCATCACCGACTTGAACAACGTCCGCAACAACTTCGGCAGCTCGAATGGCGGGTTTACGCCGAACGTCGGGGATTCGTTCACGGTCCTCACCGCCGCTGGCGGCCGGGTGGGAACATTCGCTAGCACCTCGCTGCCGGCTCTTCCGGCTGGCCGGGCGTGGGGCGCGGTTCAATACTTGCCGAACGATGTCCGGCTGAGCGTGGTGGCCTCGCCGGTTCCAGTGCCGGAACCGTCGACGCTGGGTCTCGGCTGCGTACTGCTGGCCGGAGCCGGCTGGTGGGTTCGCCGTCAAAAGCGACGCTAAGTCCGACACTTTAGGACTCGAAAATCTTCCAAGCTCGCCGAGACCCAGGTCCCGGCGAGCTTTTTTTAGTTGGAAGTTTTCAGTGTTCCGTTTTCAGTGAAGACCGTTATCCCAAACCCTGAAAACTGAACACTGAAAACTTCAAACTCCTCCCAGTATAATCGCGGGCATGCACGATGATCGCGTAACGCGGATTCGACGACGTTCGCTTGGCCTGTTTCTGGCCGGGTTCGCCCTGTGGCTTACGTCGATCGCCATTCCGCTAGTCTTTGGCAAGAGCCGCGGGTGGTCGGAGGAGGAGGCGCAGGAGTATTCCCGGGCGGGCGCTCGCTTACACGACTTGATCGAAGGTACGCACGACCATGCCCATGAAGAACTGCCTTTCGAAAATGAGGAAGCCAGGCGGGCCTACAACGAATCGCTGGCGACGCGCGAACATCGCCATGTGCACGTCGATCCCGAGGAACTGAAGGCGGCTCACGCCGAGTTCGAAATCCACCGAGCGCGTCTCGAACGCGTACGTTCGTGGAACTCCGGCCAAGTCTCCGTGTTGTTCTGGGGCGGAATAATTATGGGCGGCGTCGGCGCCGTAAGTTTCCTGGCCGCCGGCCATGCCAGCGACGATTGAGGTCGTTTGCTACGACGCCAACATCTCGGCCAGCGCCCGGAGCGCCACGGCAAAGGGCGGCTTGGCGCCGCGGTACGTCTCCCACCAGGCCGAGATGTTCGTCGCGACGGTTTCCAAGTTGTCCTGACAGCCGCACCAGCTCTGCAGCGCTTGTCGCATTGTCGTGGGATCGAACCTGGCGAGTTCCACTTGCTCGGCCGCGGCCAACACGGCCGGGAGCATCGACAACCGGCTGACTTGAAGTGGTGTCCAACGCGCGCCGGGCATTTCCGTCAGCAGTTCTTGATACATCGGCAAATCGAGATTCAACTGCGCGACCAGCCACGCCAGCCGAGCCAGCTCTGGCAGTTCGGGAATTGGATCGGCAAGCACCGCCTCAATCCGAATGGAGTTGTACGACAACTGTGCCTCACCGCCGCCGCCGAGCACCGGCTGGACGAGAATCACGTCGGCCGACTCGACCAGCAGGCCGACCTCTGTCAGATGGCCGAGCAACCGCATCAGGCCGGGCCCACGCGCTTCCCATTGTTCGCGGAGCGGCTGGGCGCGTAGCGCAAGCTCGTCGGTCAGTTCGGGGAAGCGCTGCGACCAGGGCAATTCCACTTCGCGCAACACGGCGGCGAGCCAATTTTTGAGTCCCTCCGCGCGATCGCGGCCGACGGT
This sequence comes from Pirellulales bacterium, assembly GCA_022844585.1. Classification (GTDB taxonomy): domain Bacteria; phylum Planctomycetota; class Planctomycetia; order Pirellulales; family JALHLM01; genus JALHLM01. The sequence goes on from JALHLM010000258.1 coordinate 2,911, forward strand.
CTTGGTGAGCAGCACGCTGGCCAGTTCGTCGTTGCGCGGAATGCCGGCGGCGAGCGGCGGCAGATGTTCCCAGAACCGCTCCGGCACGGATTGTTCCGCCAGCCATTGCTTCAGGCGAAACACCGGCGGCGCGAGTTGCTCCGTCAACGCGGCGTCGGCGAGCGGGGCGCCGGCGGCGATCGCCGTCGCGGCATGCGCCCAACTGGCGCGGGAGCTGGCAATCCAGCGAAGTTGCATGGGCGTAGCTCGGTCGTCGAGGGTGGTTTTCCCCGTCCGGCAGGTCGACTGGCGGCGGAAAGTGGATATGATGTTACGTTCGGACGACGGCGGCGCGGAGGGAGATTTGCGCGCCGAGGGTCGCCGGCTGGCCGTTTATTGGTGAGCACGCAGACCGCGCTCGTGAAAGTGCGGCTGCTTTTCTGGTCGCAAGTTTCGCACGCTGGAGAAGTCACGTCGATGCTCGAAACGACCGTCAAGGCTTGGACCTCGGCCGATGCCGCGGAACTGTACGAGGTCGAACGCTGGGGGAAGGGCTATTTTTCGGTCGACGAGTCCGGAAACCTGCTGGTTCACCCCGACAAGGATCCGCGCCGCTCGATCGATTTGAAACGGCTGGTCGACGAGCTTCAGCAGCGCGGCATCGACCTGCCGATCCTGGTCCGCTTCTCCGAAATCCTCAAGCACCGGCTGGGGGAGATTCACGGCGTCTTCGCGAACGCGATTCAGGAGTACCAGTACAAGGGCAACTACTGCTGCGTCTACCCAGTGAAGGTCAACCAGCAGGCCGAGGTTGTCGAGGAGGTGCTGCTGCACAACAAGCAGTTCAAGTTCGGCCTCGAAGCCGGGTCGAAGCCGGAATTGTTGGCCGTCGTGGCCTTGGCCGGCAATGACACGCCGATTATCTGCAACGGCTTCAAGGACGACGAATTCATCGAGATGTGCATGCTCGCCCAAAAGATCGGGCGGACGATCATCCCGGTGGTGGAAAAATATACCGAGCTGGAACTGATCCTCAAGTACGCCGCGAAGGTCGGCGTGCGCCCGACGTTCGGGATGCGCGTCAAGCTGGCCACGCGCGGCGGCGGACGCTGGCAATCGTCCGGCGGCTACCGCTCGAAGTTCGGACTCACGGTCTCGGAAATCCTCCGGGCGCTGGGCGAGCTCAAAGAGCAAGGCATGGAAGATTGCTTCCAACTCCTGCACTTCCACATGGGCAGCCAGATCCCGAACATTCGCCACATCAAGGCGGCGCTCAACGAGGCGGCGCGGATTTACGTCGAATTGGCCGGCCGCGGCGCTGGCTTGAAATACCTCGACGTCGGCGGCGGGCTGGGAATCGACTACGACGGTTCGCAGACCAACTTCGACAGCAGCGTGAACTACACGCTGCAGGAATACGCCAACGACGTGATCTACCACGTCCAAAGCGTGTGCGACGACGCCAAGGTGCCGCACCCGACGATCATCTCCGAGAGCGGTCGCGCGGTCGTGGCCTACCACAGCGTGCTCGTGTTCAACGTGCTGGGCGTGTCCGGCCTGGGCGAGAACGACATCCCGCGCGAAGCCTCGCCGGACGCCGAGCAACCGGTGATTGATCTGTTCGACGCGTATCGCAACGTCACGGTCCGCAACCTGACCGAGAGCTATCACGACGCGCAGCAGGCGCTCGACATGGCGATGAACCTGTTCAGCGCAGGTTACTTGCCATTGGATCAGCGCTGCCTGGTGGAGAATTTGTTCTGGGCCACGTGCCGGAAGATTCAGCGGCTCTGCCAGCAGTTGGACTACGTGCCGGAGGACTTGCAGGGCATCGATGCGCTGTTGAGCGAGACGTATTTCTGCAACTTCTCGCTGTTCCAATCGATGCCTGACAGTTGGGCGATCAAGCAGTTGTTCCCCGTGCTGCCGATTCACCGCCTCAACGAGCGGCCAAATCACCACGCGGTGCTCGGGGACATCACCTGCGATTCCGACGGCAAGATCGATCAATTCATCGATCGCCGCGACGTGAAACGCACGCTGCCGCTGCATGCCTTTAACGGCGAACCGTATTACCTCGGCGCGTTCTTGATCGGCGCCTACCAGGAAATCCTCGGCGACCTCCACAACCTGTACGGCGATACGAACGCCGTGGTGGTGAGCCTCGACGAACGTAACGAAGTCGTGCTCGAAACGGTCGTAAAGGGCGACACCGTCAAGCAGGTGCTGAACTACGTCAATTACGAATCCGACGCCCTGATCCGCCGCTTCCGCAACGATGTCGAACTAGCCGTGCGGGACGGCAAGCTCGACTACCAGCAAGCCGGCCAACTCACCAAGTTCTACGAAGAAGGCCTCCGCGGCTACACATACCTGGAAGACGTCCGCGAGATGGCTTGGAAGTCGTAGTCGCCGAGCCGAACAAACACTAGCCCGTAGCGCCAGCGAGGGAGAGTTGACGTTGCGTACAGTTCCGGACGAAGCTCTCAGTTGCGTGGATGCGATGCAACTGAGAGTTTCATCTCGATCTGTACGCGCCGTCATCTCTCCCTCGCTGGCGCTACGGGCTAGTGTAGTACGAGCTTGGTAGTAAGCAGCCCGGCGTGCCTTCCCGCAGCGGGCGAATCTGTTTTTCGACCTCGGGGCGATCGAGGCCGAACTGAGCGGGCGCCAACTCAGCCGCTTTTTCGAAAGACTCCAGCGCCGCCAACGACCGTCCGCCGAGCGCGTAATGGCGGCCGAGTTGAAACCGGAAATGCGCCTCAGCCGCGGGCACGGCTTTGATCGCATCGACGTACGTTTGCTCCGCTGCGGCGTATTCATGCTGGTCCCGCAGCGTTTCCGCGAGACTGTCGAAGGCTTGCACGCGCATGGCAACTGCGTTCGGAGCGGCATCGGAATCCAGCAGCTTGATCGCCGCGCGGAACTGCTCCACTGCGTCTTCGTGATTGCCGAGATCGTCCAGGACGCTCCCCAATAACACAGCGGCCGCGGCGTTGTCCACGGCGAGCGGCGCGAGCAAATCCGTGGCGGTGTGCTGTTCGCCGAGCGTTGCCAGCATCGCGGCCCGTTGCACGACTTGATCCGGCGGGGCATTGGCCGGCAGCAATTCTTGCAATGTGCGACGCGTGGCGGCGACTTGTTCCGTCAACTGTTTGTGGAAGCGCGAAATCGGCATTCCCGCGACGGGCTGATTGCTACCGGCGGCTTCGAGTTGTGCGGCCAACACAGGCAGTCCGGCCAGTCGGCCTTCTTGTAGACGCTGTTCCATCATCGTGGATTGTTGGCGAAAGTGGTAATCCGCGAAGACGGCGGGGATGGCGACAGCGACGACCGCACCGCTGGCGAGGAATGTCCACGTGGAACTCGGCGCAATGTCGGCATCGCTGGCGAATAGGAAGCGCGCCGCGACGCACCAGGGGAGGATCAGCACGAATGCCGCTAGTTCTCGCCCCAGACAAGCGAGCGCAAAACCTGGCGGCAGATCGTGAGTGAACGCGCGCCAGAACGCATCACCCGCCGCATAGACCGCGGCAGCGAGTGCGACTCCGGCGGCGACGCTGATTCTTCCCGCGACGAGGTTGGTTCGACGTCCCGGGACGAACAATTCCGCGATGCTCCAAGCGAGCGGCCAGGTGGCTAGTAAATGAACAATGACCAACGTGCGAAACCCAAATGGGCTAACCGGCAACTCGGTCAAATCGCCGTCGACTTGTCCGAAGCCGAGTGCCATCGCGCTGAGGCATAGACCAACGAAGCTTACGGCCAGGCGTAGTTGCGTCACACGATTCATCCGCCGCCTCCCGGCGCGCTCGTCGCGCCCAAGGCCGCGGCGGTGGCTGGCCTGCGCAGCTTCCAAATCATCCCGTCGAGCGAGTAATGCATGAACGCCGCCCAGAGGTTCATGCCGGCCCAGAGTTCGCGCCACGAGGTGTTGGCGACATGCGAGAGCAGTCCCAGCAGCGTAACATAGAGCGCGAGCACCAGCAGCCAGCGATTGGCCATCTTCCGGAAGAGTCCCTCGGAACCTTGCGAGCGCCGCCGCCAGGCATAGCTCGTGACGATCGCCAGATATTCAACGGCATGAAACAACGCGGCGGCGACGGTCAGGCGCGTGATGAGATCGCCGTGCCGTCCGCTGATGGCCCAAAGCAAACTGCCATACAGTCCGACGACGCTGGCCAGATAAATCACTTTGCCAGGCCGAGCGGTGGGATGATCGACTAGCTCGGCCAACAGAATCGCGCCGCCGAACGCCAGCCAAAGGCGATCGAACCACCACAGCCACTCTTGTCCAACGCTATCGCTTTCCAACCAACCGGTCGCCCAGCCGAGCAACCGCAGCGTGACCAGAAACACGAACAAGCGGAGCGCGTGGATATCGAGCCAGCGCCTGCCGCCGCCGGCCTTGCGCCCGTAGATGCGGGTGATGCCGGAATGCTGCGAGGCAAAGTGCCAACCATTCCAGACGGCGTCAATGAGCACCAGGCAACGAAACGTGCCGAGAGAAAGGTACACGCCGGCCACGGCGACAGCGATCACGATGCCAAGACCGACAAACAAGCTACTGCGATCAACGCGGCGATCGGGATCGGCCGCGACGAGCAACAGCGTGATCCAGCGATGCGGCGTGGTGATGAAGAACAACTGCCAGAAATCGATGTGCGTGGTCCCCTCGCCGGAGCTGTAGGCCGGCAGCCACGCCAACAGCCACGCCAGATTGGCGAAGAACAACAAATCAAACGCGGGCGAAACAATCCACGCGCTCTCGGCTGGTCGTTCGGAGGAGCTGGTGGGCGGATTCACCACGGAGACACGAAGTCACGGAGAGGAGAATAATTCTGAACCGCGGAGGCGCTGAGACGCGGAGGGCACGAGGGAATGTCGAATTTCTAAATCTGAATGACGAAAGAATGTCGAATGCTCAAATGACGAATGGCTGGTGAGGATATACCACGCCGAGGAAGGCGCCATCTCTTCGACATTCGTCATTCGGATTTGATTCGACATTCGGATTTAGCAATTCGACATTCACTTCCTCCCCTCTGCGTCTCAGCGACTCTGCGGTTCTCTTGTGATCATTTTTCCGCAAACTTCGGTTCCCTGCGGTAGCCGAAGAGGCAGCGTTTTTCGATCATTTCGGCGACTTCGGCCGGGACCATTTCGCGCCAGCTGGCGTCGTGTTGCTGGATCTTGGTCAGCACCGCGTCGGAGAAGATGTGCAGGTAGCGGTCGTCGACGTTTTCCAGTTGCTCGATACAGCCCTTGTCGACCAGGTAGCCATAGAGCTTCCGCAGTTCGGGGG
>JALHLM010000259.1:0-1193 GCA_022844585.1 Pirellulales bacterium
CGGCCAGGGCGGCGCCGAGGAGACGTCGCAGCAACACAACAGGGAAGCGGTCCAGGGGCCGCTTCCCTGTGTTTGTATGTAGCGGGTTCAAATCGCCACACTAGCCCGTAGCGCCAGCGAGGGGGAGAGGACGACGACTACCGCTGAGGACCAAACTCTAAGTTGGCGTTCAACAGCATCCCAACTGAGCGTTTCAACTCCAACGGTACGCCGCGTCAACTCTCCCTCGCTGGCGCTACGGGCTAATGACACTGGCTCCGCAGTTGTGCTTAGTCCTGCGACCTGGTGACAACCATCCGCCCGGCCGGCGCCGCTTCGATGCGGCCGATAATTGCCGATGCCGTCGCGCCGCGCTCGTGTAGACGCTTAAGCGCCAAGTCAGCGTCCGCTTGCGGCAACGCAGCCAGCAGGCCGCCGGAGGTTTGGGCGTCGCAGAGGAGGAGTTGCGTTTCTTTGTCGATGTCGGCGGCGTAGGTGACGAAGTCGGCCAGGTAACGGTGGTTCGCATGCGTACCGCCGGGGGCGATGCCGGCACGGACGTATTCCCAGGCGGCGGGCTGCACCGGCGCTTGCGACGCGTAAACGTGCGCGCAGACTTTGCTGGCCACGACCATGTTCCGCAAATGGCCGAGCAGGCCGAAGCCGGTGACGTCGGTCAGGGCGTGCGTTTCGACTTCGGTCAACACTTCCGCGGCGACGCGATTGAGCGTGCTCATCACTTCAATGGCTTGTTGAATCGCGCCGAGGCGATCTTCGTTATTCTTCGCCGCCGTGGTGATGATGCCCGTGCCGAGCGGTTTGGTGAGCAACAGCACGTCGCCGGGGCGCGCGCCGTCGTTGGCCAGCACACGGCGCGGCGAGATGGTGCCCGTGACGGCGAGACCGAAGATGGGTTCTTCGGATTTGATCGTATGCCCGCCGACGATGGCGATGCCGGCCTCCGCGGCTTTGGCTGCTGCGCCTTGCAGGATCTCGATGAGCACTTCGACCGGCAGGAGTTGATCCGGAAAGCCGACGATGCTGAGCGCCGCGATGGGTTTCCCGCCCATGGCGTAAACGTCGCTGAGCGCGTTCGCCGCGGCGATGGCGCCGAAGTCGCGCGGGTTGTCGACGATCGGCGTGAAGAAATCGGTGGTGAGGACAATCGCCAGGTCGTCGTTAATCTTGTACACGGCGGCGTCGTCGGCCGTCGC
>JALHLM010000259.1:1203-8188 GCA_022844585.1 Pirellulales bacterium
AACCGACCAGCACGTTCGGATCGGTGATCGGCGGCAGCGCGCTCAACAACGGCAACAGATACCCAGGTGGCTGCTTGGCGGCGCACCCGGCGCGCTTGGCAAGTTGCGTGAGTCGGACCGGGGCAGTCATCGACGAAATCCTTTCCAAGAGAATCGGAGCGGCACGCGTGAGCAGCGTTAAGACTTGTCGGCCGCGAACGTATGATCGAGCCGCGTGGCATTCGCGTCCAGCCTTCGGCGCTCCAAATCATGCTGGCGGAGGCCGATCAGGTCGATGGGCGAGGCGAAATACTCGCGCATCAAATCCAAGTCACTGGGGGACGGCATTTCGTTTTCCGGTCGGAAACTCTGGCGCGAGATCCAGAGCAAGCGAAACTCGCCCGCCTTCGGGACGACGAGCGTGAAGCCGCCGTTTTCGTCCGCGCGGGACATCGCGCCGCCGACGCGGGTGAATTCTTCGGTATCAACGTCGGCGAGTTTGCCATCGCTCGATTCCAGGCCCAGCAAACGCAGCTTCACGGCGGGGGCCGGTTCGACGGGGACTGCTAAAACGATCGCGCCAGCGTCGCCGCGCTTGGCGCCGGAACTGTCGGCGTAGGTAATGCGGCCTTCGAGGAGCACGGGTCCGGATTCGACTTCGGCCGCTGCGTCCTGGGCATTTTGCGAACGGGCCAACGCATAGCCGGCGACGAACCCCAAGGCGGCCATGGTCACCGCGAGCGCAAGTTTGGCGACGAGGTCACGGCGCCGTCGGCGCAGCAGGACGGACATCGGCTCGTCGTGAACTTCAAAGGCCGGCCCGGGATCGGTGCGCCAGAGCGCGACCGGCGGCGGTTCCGCGATGACGACCGGCGGGGCGTCGTCGGCCGAGTCGTCGATCACGCGCCACGAGGCTGGCTCGTGAGGTCGCATATCGGCCACGGACCAGGCGTCGTCGCGGTTTTCTGCTTCCGTGGGTTCGGCGGCGACGTTGAGTTCCGGCCGGCGATCGGATCGGCGGCGCTTGCGGGCCGTGCGCTCAAGCTTGGCCATGGCGACTTCGGTGCGCGCACGCCCTTCGTCCGGCACGACGAGTTGCGCGCTACAGCGCGGGCACTCGGTACCCGAACCAATTTTGCGCCGGGCGACGCTCAAAGTCGCGCGGCAACCGGGGCAAAGAAACTCAACAGGCATACCGTCCACGGTAGCAGACGGCGACAGGGAATGCCAATCACGGGTAGTGATTAGTCAACCAAAAGGTCAGTTCGGACAATTTGGAGCAATGCAATTCGAATGGCTGACCAAATCGGTCCCAATTGTCTCACGAGGTGATGGCCGGGCTAGGTTCGCCCGGCAACTCGCCGCTGCTCGACTTTCTCGCGCCTTGCATGCTTGGGATAAATGGCCGTTCAAACAAGACAAAAAACGGCCAAGCGACCAGCAGGGAAACCGAAACGCAGAGCAGCAGGGCGAGTGACGCGGCCACAAATTCCCCTGCTCCGATGCGCGGCACGAGGCGACTGATGGGAGAGCATACGAGCGGATGAGTCAGATAAAGGCTGTAGCTGATCAACCCACACATTTTCAGCCAGTGTAAGCCGGCCGCGGACGAAAGCTTTGAGTCGTAGGAATACAGAAAAATCGAAATCAGAGAAAACATGACAGCGATGGCGGTCCGGAAATACTCTTCTGGATACCAGGGTGCGAACACGAACGCGACAACCAAAATAGCGATGGAAGTCGCCTTCTCCTTGCCGCCGCCATGGAGCGCAAAGAAGAGAAATACACCGGCGGCGAAGGAAAGCCAGTGTCCAGCGAACATGGTGCCTTCAATCGGCAATGAAATCCAGTTTGACACGACCAGGGCCAATGCGGTGAGCGCAGTGAGTGCGAGGATCCACAGAAATTGATTGGCAGATCGTGCCAACACCAGTAATGCGCATACCAAGTAAAACTGTTCCTCAATACACAGCGTCCACGCCTGCGCCAACGCTAGGTGGCGCGGCCCGCCTACGAACTGAAAACGCCAAGATTCCGTCAAAGTGAGGTTGCCAGCGACTTGCCAAAGGGTGTAGTCGAACTCCGAGGCGGCGCCAGGAACGAACCAATTCGCCCCGACTCGCGAGGATAAGATCAGAATGAGTGCAAACCAATATGGTGGATAGATCCTCGTGAATCGACGTTGCATGAATGACCAAAACCCAGCGCCGCGCTCGCGGCACGATCGCACCGCGGCGGTGATGCAATACCCGGAAATTGCAAAAAAAACGCCGACGCCAACCTTTCCGGCGACAACTGCGGACAAGCCAAAATAGGCTAGGGCGCCCTTCTCATTCGAATGTGCGAAAACGACCAATAAGCACGCGGCTCCACGCCATAGATCGAGAAGTTCGTAACGAGTCGATTTCTTGGAAGCCATTGCCGCGCCAGCCCAGTGTACGTCAAAACCTCGCACTTCTGGATACGTGCGCGGTGCCATTAACTCTAGTTCACGCAAGCCTCCACGCAATATGCCCGACGCCGGAACCCAGTGCAAATACGAGCCAGCTCATTTGTTGCGGCAGCATTTTTTGTGCTTTTTGCCGGACCCACAGGGGCAGGCCTCGTTGCGGCCGACTTTCGCCGGGGCGTGGATGGGCTCGGGAACTTGTTCCCAATCGTCGCTCCATTCCTCGGCGTCCCGGACGCCAGCGGGCTGATCGTCATTTTCATCTTCGCGAAAGCACACCCATTCCTTCATGTACTCGATGGTGTCACGCGGTTCGGGGAGATCGAGCCTATTGAAGTACGATAGATCGCCCGCCGCGGCGGCGTCAAAGTCCCTGCGAACATGATCTGGCGTTGTGAACCTTCGATCAAATTCCAACTTCGTGAGCGCTTCCAGCACCAAATCCCTTGATGACGCCACGCCTAAGCGGCAAAGGACCGATACCAACGGTTTTCCCAAGTCCTCGTCGCTGGTTTCGAACGCAAAAAGCAAATGCGAGTTCAGTCGCTCCGCGGCTGCTTCGCGCGTAATCTTGCCGCCACGCGCCAGCATGCCGATCGCGTCCACAGCGCTCCAGCGAACGAACTCATTCACGGCGCGATCCCGGATCAATCCGTCCAGCAGTTCCGGTTGGTCGTCCGCCAGCACGGCGAGTGTCCTGGCCAATTCTTCGGTGATGAGGTCATTATAGAGATCGAAAGGCAATTCACCGGGAAGGGTGATCGCCTCGACAATTGCCGGTAGCGCCTCCTTGGCACGAAACTCCGTAAGCAACAGGAGCGCGTAGTCATGCACGCCGAGATTGAGCTGCTTTCCTTCTCGCGCCGCTGCCGTCATTGCACGGATTGCCGCGATCAAGTGAGGAATAAACAGTTCTCGCTGACCCTGGATGGTCCGGACGGCATCCTCGGGAAATACGCGGTTGGAGTTCTCTAGCGTCTTCAGCACGGCGGCGACGTCAACTTCCGATTCCGTCTGGATTTGCGATTCATCCAACATGGCAGTTCCTTCCGGTCTGGGGCCTTGGGCGTTCGGCAGCCACTACCTTGCATTCTGTGATTTGCCGCTATCGTTCGACAAGGTGCTCCCGCAGCCTTTTTTCGGGCGGTTCCACGTGCAGGCGAGCCGAGGCGACATGCGTCACGGGCACCTTGACTGCCCGGAGTTAGCCCGTTATCTTTTCTAAATTGCGGCGTCCACTAAGTTGTTGTCTTGAAACGGCTTTGGCGTTGCTGGCGGCGAATGGCCGGCGGCAGCGGCGAGGCGGTGGCGGGACGACGGGCTTCAAGGCATGGCATGTATCTCGCTGGCAGGTGTTTCGCACACTTATCCAGGCGGGATCAAGGCGGTCAATGACCTCGATCTAGAGGTTCTCGACGGCGAGCTGTTGGTGCTCTTGGGGCCGAGTGGTTGCGGCAAGAGCACGACGTTGCGGCTGATCGCCGGGTTGGAGTCGCCAGCGCGTGGAGTCCTACGGCTCCGCGATCGCGAGGCGGATCACCTCCCACCGCATGCCCGTGACGTGGCGATGTTGTTTCAAGAGGAAGCTTTGTATCCGCACCTGAGCGTGCGGGACAATCTTGGTTTCTCTCTCCAAGCGCGTCGCCGCGGCTGGCTGCGATGGCGCGAAACCCCGGTGGCATCGGCGCCCGAGGTGCGCGAACGCGTCGAGCAGGTGGCCAGGCGACTCGGCCTGGGCGATTTGCTGGAGCGGCACCCCGCGGCGCTCTCCGGCGGCGAACGGCAGCGGGTCGCGCTCGGCAGGTTGCTGATGCGCGGCGCTGGCATCTGGCTGCTGGACGAGCCGTTCGCGCATGTCGATACGCGGCTGCGGACGGAGTTGCGGCGGATGCTTCGCGGCCTGCAGCGCGAGCGAGCGGCGACGGCGGTATACGTGACGCACGATCAGGCCGAAGCGTTCGCCCTGGCCGATCGCGTGGCGGTGATGCGGGACGGGCGAATCGAACAAGTTGGCACGCGACAGGAGTTGTACGAGCGACCGGTGAACCAGTTCGTGGCGGGATTCGTGGGCGATCCGCCGATGAATTTTGCTGCTGGCGAAGTGGTTCATGAAGGCGGCACGGCGCGATTCGTCGCGGATGGTTGGTCGCTGCGGTTGGAGGAGAGAAGCAAGGGCTTGGAAGCGGGACGACGGTTGAAAGCAGGTTTGCGGCCGTCGGTACTGCAATTGGACGACACAACGAACACTCAGGAAGGGTCGATCCGGCGCCTCGGTATGGCGACTGCGGTCGGCGAGGAGTGGCACGGGGAGACGGCATACACGGCGATCGCCTGGCATGTGGCGCAGCGGCAAGAGCCGGTGCAGTGTTGGTGGGTGAAGTCGCCGGCGAGCTTGAAGGTCGAGATTGGAAGTCAGGTCGCCATCGCGGTTGAGCAAGAACCGCTGTGGTTTGACGCAGTTAGTGGAGAGCGAGTTTAGGGGTCGGAAGTTGCGAGTACTGGATTTGGATGGTTGCGTACCATGCCGAGTTCAGTGTTCCGAGTTCCGGCTTATCCAGGTAAGGACGTCGGTTCGCCGCGAAGAGTCGCGGCGCGATCGGCCCCTTGGCAACCGGCCGGCCCACGGCCGTCGGTGGTTCGGACGCATAGTTTTACGACACGATCCGGGCCGCACCGAAAAACGAGAAAGGCGTCCGCGAACGCGGATGAAACGAAATCATGAACGCCATCGAAGTGCTGCGGATTGTCGATACCATCCATCGCGATAAAGGGATTCCCAAAGAGATCGTTTTCCAGGCGATTGAATCGGCCTTGGTGAAGGTCTCCAAGAAGCATTTCGGCGAGGACCACGACGTCGTCGTCACCATCGACCGGCAGTCCGGGCAGATCTCGGGCACGCACAATGGCGAGCCGCTCGACCCGGAAGAGACGATCGGTCGCATTGGCGCGCAGTTGGCGAAGCAGGAGATCATCCAGAAGATCCGCGAAGCGGAACGGGACGCCCTGTACGACGAATACAACGAACAACGCGGCCAACTGATCAGCGGGATTGTGACTCGGTACGAAGGGGGCACCGCCACGGTGCAGCTCGGCAATACCGAGGCAATTTTGCCGCGCTCTGAGCAGATTCCGGGCGAAACGCATCATGCCAACGAACGGGTCCGGGCCACGGTGTTCGAGGTCCGCAAGGCCGGCAGCAAAGTGAAGATCATTCTCAGCCGCACGCGGCCGGCGCTCGTGGGACGGCTGTTCGAGCAGGAAATCCCCGAAATCGCCGACGGCGTGATTGAAATCCGGGCCATGGCCCGCGAGCCGGGTTACCGTAGCAAGGTGGCCGTCAGTAGCACCGACCAGCGGGTCGACTCGGTCGGCGCGTGCGTGGGCGTGCGCGGGAACCGGATCAAGAATATCGTCGATGAACTGGCCGGCGAGCGGATCGACATCGTCCGCTGGAGCGACGACATGCAGGTGTTGATCCCCAACGCCCTGCAGCCGGCCGAAGTCGAAGAGGTCATCCTCTGCCAGATGCTGGGCCGGGCGATCGTGCTGGTCCGCGAAGATCAGCTCTCGCTGGCCATCGGCAAGCGGGGGCAAAATGTCCGGCTGGGGAGCAAGCTCTGCGGCTGGGACATCGAAATCATGACCCGGGAAGAGCTGGGCGAGGGGATCGAACGGGCGGTGGCCGGCTTCGCGTCGATCGAATCGGTGACCGAGGAGTTGGCGGAGCGCCTGGTAGGCGAGGGCTTTTTGTCATACGATGATCTGTCGATTATCGAGCCTGACGATTTGATGGAGATGGGCGGTTTGACCGCTGAGGAGACGGACAAGATCGTCGCCGAGGCCGAATCGCGGGCGGAAGAGGCGGAGCAGGCGGCCGCGACGGAGCGGCGCCGGCAACGCGAACAAGATCGCATCGTGGCGGCGACCGTCGCCGAAGAGCAGGCCGAGGCGGCTGAAAAGGCGGCAGCGGGCGGCGAAGAATCGCCGGCTGCCGAAGCCGAGCCGCCGATTGATGAGGTGGCGCCCGTCGTCGAGGCGTCGGCCGACGGTGCGGCGCCTGCCGAAGCCGAGGCGAGTTGGGACGAGAACGAATCGGCTTCTGCTCAACCGGCGGAGTAGGGTTCGTGGTGCGAATTCGTTGTAACACGGATTCGAGCTGTTCGCACGGGAGACTCAGGGTATGCAATAACCAGTTGGCAATGGTCGCGACCTCAGTCGTTTCTCCAGCGTTGGAGAGGACTTTTTCGCGGGTCGCGCAGGGAGTTTTAGCTTGGCCGCACGGATCTATTCGCTCGCCAAAGAACTGAACATCGACAGCAAATTGCTGGTGGACATCTGCGCCAAGGCTGGTCTGCCAGGCAAGGGTTCCGCACTGGCCAGTCTGTCTGACGAAGAAGTGGCGAAGCTCAAAGCTTATCTGGCTGGTGGCGGCGGCGCGAGCCGTCCCGCTCCGCCGAAATTGGCCCCGACCGCGAGCGGGCCGATTCACGAGATTCCCACGCCGCCATCCAGCGCTTCGACGGCCGCCGTCGCTGCGGCCGCGCCCCCGCCTGCTGC
>JALHLM010000260.1 GCA_022844585.1 Pirellulales bacterium
GTTCGCGGGCCCGCTTCTTGGCGTCGAAGTACGCCTTGGCCGGCCACGGACCTTCCGCCAGGTACACGCCATTGTATTCCAGCAACGAGCCCTTGCGAAGATGTACGTCGCGGATAGATAAATTGTAATCGGTCAGCGCCCGGTAGTATTGCCGCTGGGCTTCCGACAGCCGGCGCTGAGCCTGCAACACCTGGTCGAGGATGGTTGAGCTGGCCGCGGGATCGGTGTTCAGTTGGAAGCGGCTCTGCGCGGCCGAGAGTTCGTCTTGCGCCCGGACGCGTTGATTGTGGCGCGTCAGAGCGTTGACGTAATACCGGTCCATGTTGGCGAACGCGTCACGCAACTGCTTGGAGACTTCCAACTCCTGGTCCTGCAGGATCGCCCGGTCCCGAGTCAAGGTGAGCTGGGCATTGCGTACGCCAGCCAACTGTTGCCGGAACCCGAGCGGCACCAAGGCTTGCAAGCCCATCTGCCATTCCTGGAAGTCGCCGTCGGTCATGGTTTCCAGGGCGTTGTCGAACTGGGGATTCTCGCCGGCGGCGCTGCTGGCCAGGTGGTCGCCGAAACCGCGCCAACGGTAGAGGGCCACCATGTCCAATCGCGGCAGCAGGAAGTTCTTCGACGCCTGGAGACGCAGTTCGTCCTGCTTGATGACCCACTTCTGGCGGCGTAACTCGACGCTCCGTGACAGCGCTTCGGTATGCACTTCCGACCAGTCGAACTTCACTGGAGCGTTGCCCGGTTCGTCCGCCGGGCGAATCAACCGGCCGTCCGTATGGGTCAAGCCCATCACGTAACGCAACTGGCTTTCCGTTTGATACAAGTTGGCTTGCGCGGTCTCCACTTCGCCGCGGGCGATGTAGAACTCGCTGTCGGCCCGGGCGATGGCCAAGGCGTCGGCCTCGCCGCGGCGGACTTGCGTGTCAGTTAAGCGGTAGGAATCGAGGGCCGCGTCGCGAAAATCCTTCGCGGCTTCCAGATTGCGGTAAGCGAAGTACAGCTCCCAGTACGCGGTCTCCACGTCCGACGTGAAGTTCCGCACCGTGGCTTCGAAATCGGCCAAGGCGATATCAACATTCGTCCGGGCGATCGTCACGCCGTTGAAGAACCCGGGTGAGCTTGCCTGGAAACCGGAGGCCCCGGTCGGTCCGGCGATGCGGTTATAGTCGGTGCCGGCGCCCTGCAACAACGGGTGGCGGAATTCCGCCTCGACGTTCATGTCATAGTTGCTGGGGAACAGGTTCGACGGGTTGTTGTTCCAGTCGTAGGCCGTGTTCTGGCGGACGGTCGTCGTACCGCCGGTGGCCGTATTCTTGGTCAACGCGGCTTGGAACGTGCTGCGATCTTGCCGCAACTCGCGAGCGAGCAAGTTCGGAAAAGCCAGGTTCACCGGCCGATCGTTGTTCTCCCAGAACACGCTGCTGCTGAATTGCGTGTCGAAAGCGCTCAGCGCGGCTTCGGTGCCGAACCGCGGATCGCTTTCGGTGATGGCCGGGTTGTAAATCGTCTGGGCGCTGCCTGGGGCCGACGTCAATTGCGTCGGCGTGGCGAGCACTTGCCCCGAGATCTGGCGGAAGACCTTACTGTTCTCCAGCGAGAGCTGGATCACTTCCTGGAGCGTGAGGTCCCAGTATTCCTCGATTTGCTGCTCACCCAACGTGTGGGGCGTGGCGGCGTTCTGCACCTCGTCCAGGCTCGGCACGTCCACGTCGGCCAGCTCGATTCTGGTCGCCACGCCTTCGTAGTGCGACAGATCGCCGTCCTCAAAGAAGTAGAACGGTTGGGTGGGGCGGCAGCCGGCGAGCAGCGAGATCGAAAGCAGCCACACGCCAGTCGAGCGGAAGTGCCGGTTCATGGAATCGATTTCCTAGTTGAATCCTGACAACGCGCGCCAACACGCGCTTTGCCCGCGCGGAATAATCGGCAGCCTTGATATCGTCATCCCTATCCGCAGACTTTCGCGAAACTACTTTTTGGGAAAACTTCACGTGACAGGAAAAGTCGCTGCAGATACCGCAAAGCACCGAATTGAGAGAGGTAACCGCGAAAGACGCGAAAGTGCGCGAAAGAGGGAGAGGAGGGGGACTTTGATTGCCGGCTTGTTGGCCGCTAAGCCCAGGGAAGGCCTCCGAAGATCGTTGCCAATGGTGACGACTATGGGGGCCTTCCCTGGGCTTGTTTCGCAACGCGCCGATCTTCCGGCCATTGTCAGACGGCCCCGCCCTGGTCGATGTCAAAGGCGCGCGATAAGTTAGAAGGAAGAGTGGCCGCCCAACGGGTTGGCGGCCCGCGCCGTGGGGCGCATCCAGCACTCGGAGAAGGACTTAACGCTCATGGGCCAGGCACTTGTTGGCATTCTGTTGATGACCGTCCTGCTGTTCGCCTTCGTGGCGGGGGTCGCACGCGTAACGCTGGGCAAATAGCGCAGTCTGGCTGGTTTCCTCCCCGTTCCCGATATCGTTCCGCTCGAAAGGCCCTCTCCGTGAGCAATCCCGCCGCCGACGCGCATGCCGCGAGGCGTCGGGTGCTGTGGGGCACGGGCTTCGGGCTGGCCTCGGCCGTGGGCTACACCGGCGCGAATGCCTTCCTGCGCGAGGCTTCGATTCTCTCGGACCCGGTCTGGGTCTCCTGCGTGAAAGCGGTGCCGACAACGATCCTGTTCGTCCCGGTGTTGCTCTGGCAGTGGGCGCAAGGGAATCCACCATGGACTTCGCGCCGCGCCGCCGTCGGGTTGGCGATCGCCGGGCTGCTTGGCCAGGCCGTGGGCAACGTCAGCTTTCAATACTCGCTCGGCGTCATCGGCATGGCACTCTCCGTGCCCCTTTGCTTGGGAACGCTGCTCTTCGGCACGGCGCTGTTGGCCCGGCTGTGGTTGCACGAACCCGTAAACACGCGCTCCGCCGTGGCCATGGTGGTTTTGCTCGGCGCTGTCGTGGTGCTGTGCTTCGGCGCCGGCGACGCCCATCGCGCTGTGCAGCATGCTCAGTCGACTTCGCATGACAGCTGGACCGTGGCGCTCGCGGTCACTGCCGCCTGTCTGTCGGGGTTCACGTACGCCTTCCTCGGCGCGGTGATTCGCAAAGCCGTAACGGGCAATGCCACTTTGGCTGCCACGCTCGTGGTGGTGAGCATCGTCGGGCTCGCCAGCCTCGGGCCGATGAGCTACTACCGACTCGGTTTCGAGGCGATGGCAGCCACTACGTGGCAACAGTTTCGCCCGATGTTGCTGGCAGGGCTGTTCAATGCCGCCGCGTTTTACGCGCTGTCGAAGAGCCTGCAACTGTTGCCGGTGTTGCACTACAACCTGCTGAACGCCTCTCAAACGGCGTTCGCGGCCGTGGCGGGCGTGATGTTCTTTCAAGAACCGATCACGCCGGCCCTCAGCCTCGGTGTGATGCTGACGATCGTGGGATTGATCTTGATGCAGGGCCGT
The DNA here is from genome assembly GCA_022844585.1 of Pirellulales bacterium. Classification (GTDB taxonomy): domain Bacteria; phylum Planctomycetota; class Planctomycetia; order Pirellulales; family JALHLM01; genus JALHLM01. The sequence goes on from JALHLM010000260.1 coordinate 3,434, forward strand.
TCCCGACGGGCGGCCGTGATCACGGACGACGCGACGCCGATGCTCGAACCGTCCACGACGGAACCAATCCACGCTGATCGTTGATTGCGGCCGATTGCTACGCGCGGCGACGTCGAGTGCACATCCACGCGCACGCCGCTCCGATCATCGCCAACACGTGGGCGCCGGGCTCCGGAACCAACGCCATATCCCACACGCCGCTGGGGGTCGGAATCCGATCACGACTCAATTGCGCCCCCGTGGTGGCATCAAACACGAAAACGCCGTCTTCGCCGCCGCCGTTCGGGAAGAACAGGCTGTTCGTGCCGGCGTCATGCACCAGCGTGGAAGCCAGGAAGCCGACGCCAACGTGCAATTGCTCCGGTTCCACTTTGCCGTCGGAGCGAAACTTGTGTAGGTGCGAGGAGAGCGTCAAGTCCGTGGTATACGCCAGAAATCCATGATCGGGCGTGATCATCACGAAGCCGCCCAGGTCGAGGCCGGTTTCGCGGGTCGCTTCTTCGATGATCAAGCCTTTCGAGGCGAGCGTCGTCAAATCGATCGCCTCGATGCCGCCGTCGTCGAGTCCGATGCCCGTTGCGCCGACCAGCAATTGGTTCGTCTCCGGCATGACTTGCATCTTGAGCTTCGGCGCTGTGCCAACCAGCTGAATCGCCTGCACACCGTCCACAATCGGATCAACGTCGACGAGTTGCTCCGTGGCGAGATCAATGACCGCCAAATACGCCGGCGGTTCGTACGTGAACTCGCCGTGACGTTCCCGGCGGATTTGCACGAACAACTTGCCGTCGTGCTCGGCCATCATGCCCAGGTCAGGAATGCCGTCGTCGTTCGCAAAAGAGCTTAGATCGACGACCGATTGCGTCGCACCGGTTTCAAGGTCGAGTCGTAACAGGTGCGTGCCGAAACGCGGCGTCAGGTACGCAGTTTTCGGACTGACAACCGCCACGTCCTTCGGCTGTGTGCCAACCGGCAAATTGAATGTCCTGGTGACCGACCAATGCTGTGGGTCGATGACGTCTAGGGTCGAATCGACCTCGCTCGCCGCGAACAGCTTCCCGTACGCCGGTCGAAGAATTGGGTCGCGCCCGACCTGAATCTCCGGCGCGCTGAATCCCCAGGGCGCCGCGACGTCCATGGCGCTCACCATGCCGCGGCCCTCACGATGGTCATTCCAAGCGACGGCGAGGCGTCGCGGACCGGCGAATACAAGCTGCGGTATCGCGGCGATTCCGAACGCCGCGACGAATATTGCGCTGCGGGTTGGCATGTCTATGGTCTCCCCGGGGGCCTCGGTCCGAGCTGCGCATTTTGTCGCCGGCAAATCGTCAAAAGTTCCCGCAATCCGGGGCCTGCGTCGCCCCTACGACTGGCTCCCGCATAGCATACAAGAGCTACAATTGCGTGGCGACAAACGGCTAAGTTCCCCGATTTGAGTGTTTCGCTCCCCATGCCCCTTCTCATTTTCGAAGACGAACACGTCCCGCGGCTTTACCCGGTGACCGTCGGGCGGCCGGCGTATGCCATTTCCGTCGGGAGTTACCGGCTCATCGATCGCCTGTTGGCGTGGAACGAGGAACTGACCACGGTCGTACGCCCGCATTTGCGCGCGGTCGAACAGGCCGACTATGCCCTGGCCGCGCGGGGAGGCGCGGGGGACGGACGCGTGCTCGCGGTCAATGCCCGGCTGGTTCCCTCAGCCGAAGCGATCAAGCAATTACGGGCAATCTACGAGGCGCGGAACATCGGCGTCGTCCGGACCGGCGACGCCATCGCCGCGGCGCTGTTGCCGCAGGACATGCGCCCGCCGGCCGAGGAAGTCGACGCGGCGATGTTAGTCCGCCATCTCGGTGACCTCCGATTGCCTTCGCTCGTCACGCCCGGCCAGGACTACGAACTGCCGTTGCTCGACTACCCGCACGACATCATCCGCTATCACATGCGGACGCTGCGCGGAAACCTCGACGAGCGATTGCACCTCGGCACGTATCAGGAAATCGCCGACGGCGTCTTCGCCGCTCCGGGCGCGACGTTGGGCCAATACGCGGTCACCGACACCAAGGCCGGGCCGATTTTGTTGGAGGAAAATGCTCGCATCGGTCCGCACTGTTACTTGAGCGGCCCCGCGCATCTTGGACCGAAGGCCCGCATCATCGAGCACTCGGCCATCAAGGACGGCGTGGCGCTCGGCCACACGACGAAGATCGGCGGCGAGATTGAGGCCTCGATCATCGAGCCGTACACGAACAAACAGCACTATGGCTTCCTGGGGCACAGCTACCTGGGGAGCTGGATCAACATGGGAGCCGGCACCTGCAATAGCGACCTGAAAAACACCTACGGCCAGGTCAACATGGAGTACAACGGTCGCAAGGTGCCGACCGGCATGCAGTTCGTCGGCGTGATCGTGGGGGACTACGCCAAAACCGCCATCAACACCGGCATCTTCACCGGCAAGACGATCGGCGTTTGCAGTATGGTCTACGGGTTCGTCACCACGAACGTCCCGAGCTTCGTCAACTACGCCCGGCTCTTCGGCCAGGTTACCGAAACGCCCGTCGACGTGATGGTGGCCACGCAAGCCCGGATGTTCGAACGCCGCAACGTTACGCAACGCCCCTGCGACGTGCAATTGCTGCACGCGATGTACGAGCTGACCAGGCATGAGCGGCAGCTTGCCGGCGAGCCGTTGTCGCTTTAACTTAACGGTAGTAGGACGTCATCTGCGTCGAATGGGAGTGCAGTCACTCAAAGCAACGGAGCCGACCATGTCGCGCGGCTGTAGTCCAGGTTCTGTTGTCAACCTGATCATTTTGCCGTCAATTGTCGTCGCGGCTTTGGCACCTTCGTCACAAGCGGCAAACGAGTGGTTTATGCCGCTAGCGGGTACGGCGTGGCAGATTTCTGCTGACGGAAGTACCGTCGTGGGACATGTCGATACCGGCAACGGGCTCCACGCGGCTCGATGGGAATTGCCATCCGGCAATCTTCAGGACCTGACGGGCCCTAAGCATGAAACTTATCCGGGTGAAATCGCGTGGGACGTATCGGCGGACGGAAGCGTGATTGCGGGAACATCATGGACCTGGGCGCACGGCGAAAGTCTTATGGGAGCTTTCCGCTGGTCCGAAGCAGATGATCGGCTGGCATTGTCCCAGCCGTTCCAGCGATTGTACGGCGTCGGGGCGAGCGTAGTGAGCGGAGATGGGACTTGTGTCGTCGGAGGACGAGGTACAACCAAAGGGATCACAATTTGGCGGGGCGAATCCCCTCCGACGGTACTCTCCGGAACAATCGGAGCCATAAGTTCCGCGAGAGCGACTTCTCACGATGGCGACGTCATCGTGGGCGCCCTTGATTCGGTTGCCGCACTTTGGAACGAAGATGGCGGCCTCGTGGATCTCGGAGTGCCTGCCGCCTATCCCGAGTCATACGCGTCCGACATTACGGCGGACGGGAGTTTGGTCGTCGGTAACTTTAAGTTACTGGCGGCGGATTACAGGTACGAGCCGTTTGTCTGGACCGCGGAACGCGGGTTCGTCGAGTTAGAACCTTACGGGAATTCGCAAAGCACGTCGGTATACGGAGTCTCGGGAGACGGACTGTTCATGGTCGGAAGCGCGGTGTCGGCTATTGAACCAACCGTTGAAGGTGACGGAGTAATCCGTGGACCAAACGGGCGATGGCGACGGCTTGAGGATGTCGTTTCGTCGGCAGGACTCGGGAATATCATCGCCGGCTGGGACCTCAGCACTCCTATGTCCATTTCTTCGGATGGTCGCACAATCGTGGGAAACGGTGTCAACCCCGACGGCGTTGAAATGGCCTGGGCCGTTCACGTTCCAGAGCCAGGCAGTGGCCGGATGCTTCTGATGGGAATTGTGTTCGCATTCCACGCGTGCCGTAGGACTTCAACAAGTTTGGGAAAGCTGTGGTCGGCGACCCAATAATTGGCCTTCACACGGCCGGTTGACGGTTTGGGACCGCGCATGGACGATGTTATCAGCCCTGTCGTTTTGTTGAATTCCCTTCGTCCACTGCGCCATCATGCCCCTCCGCGCCGCCTACGCCCCGCCCGCCTTCGGCCTGTCGTTCGAGCTCTACCCGCCGAAAACGCCCGCGGGCGATGAGGAACTGCTGGCGAACGTCGCGGAGTTAATGGCGTTTCGGCCAAGTTACGTGACTTGCACCTACGGCGCCGGCGGTTCGACGCGGGGCAAGACCCTGGACGTCGTCGAGAGCGTTGCCAAGCGATTCGCTTGCCCGGTGGCCTCGCACTTAACCTGCGTCGGCAGCACGCGGGACGACTTGCGCGACTATCTGCGCGAAGCGCAGTCGCGGGGCGTTTCGGCGATTGTCGCGCTGCGCGGCGATCCGCCTAAAGGCGAGACGACGTTTCAAGCGGTGACCGGCGGCCTGCGTTATGCCAACGAACTGGTGGAACTGCTGCGCGCGGAGTTTCCCGGGTTCGGGATCGCTGTGGCCGGCTACCCGGAAAAGCATCTGGAAGCGCCGAGTCTCGATGTCGACCTCGCGAACTTGAAACGCAAGGTCGACGCCGGCGCCGATGCGGTGATCACACAGTTGTTTTACGACAACGCAGATTTCTTTCGTTTCGTCGATCGTTGCCAAAAACAGGGGATTGGCATTCCGATCGTGCCCGGTCTGTTGCCGGTCACGAACCTGAAACAGATTCAACGCATCACGTCGTTGTGCGGCG
>JALHLM010000261.1 GCA_022844585.1 Pirellulales bacterium
CCGAAGAGATGTCCACCAACATGCGGACCATGGCCGCCAGCACCGAAGAGATGTCCAGCAACATCAAGACGGTGGCGGCCGCGGTCGAGGAACTCACCGCGAGCGTGTCGGAAATCGCGCGCAGTGCGGAATCGTCCTCGGGCGTTGCCAGCCAGGCCGCGGAGTTGGCCACGATCAGCAACGACAAGGTCCGTCAGCTCGGCGTGGCCGCCGATGAGATCGGCAAGGTCATCGACGTGATTCAGGACATCGCCGATCAAACCAATCTGCTCGCCCTGAACGCCACGATCGAAGCCGCCCGCGCCGGTGAAGCCGGCAAGGGTTTCGCGGTCGTCGCCACCGAAGTCAAGGAGTTGGCCAAGCAATCCGCCGCCGCGACGGACAGCATCCGTCAGCGGATCCAAGGCATGCAAGGCTCCACCACGGACACGGTCAAGGCGATCGCCGAGATCGGTACGGCGATCAAGAATGTCAACGACGTGGCCAAGTCGATCGCACAAATGGTCGACCAGCAAAGCTCCGCCACGCAGGAGATTTCCCGCAACATCGTGCAGACTTCGCAGGCCGCGACGAGCGTTTCGCGCGGCGTGACCGAGTCCGCCTCGGCCTGCCAGGAAATCACCAAGACGATTATCGGCGTCGACCAGGCTGCCAAGAGCACGGCGGCCGGGGCTTCGCAGACCAAATCGTCGGGCGTGCAACTCTCGAATTTGGCCGAGACCCTGCAAGGCCTGGTCGTCGAGTTCCGAGTCTAACTCAGAACCAATGTTTGAATGTGATCGGAAGAGCCGGTCCCGGGGCAATTGTCCCCGGGACCGGTTTTCTCTAGATAGCTAATGCGTCTCCCTCGATCAGCCCGCATGGCCACCGTGACGGACAGCATTGAAATCGCCCCCGCCCGCGCCCTGGTGGTGGATGACACCGTAATTTACCGGCGCATCGTCAGCGATGTGCTGCAAGAGATTCCGGGCGTGGAAGTCGTGGGCACGGCCGTCAACGGGCGAATCGCGCTCGAGAAAATCGTCGAGCTGCATCCCGACTTCATCACGCTCGACGTGGAGATGCCGGAATTGAATGGCGTGCAGGTCTTGCAAGAGATCAAACAGCGCGGCCTGACGACGTCGGTCATCATGCTCAGCGCTCCGAACTCCTCGAGCGCGGCCCGCACGACCGAGGCCTTGGCGCTCGGGGCCTTCGACTTCGTCTTGAAACCGTCCGGCGCGCTCCCGCAAGACAACTTGGCGCAACTGCGAGAAAAGCTTTCGCCGCGCGTCGAGGCCTTGATCACCAAGCGCGGCAAACGCCGCCCGGCCGCGCCGGTCGCTGAGCGTCGCGCGCCCGCAAGTGTGATTCGCCATGAACCGGTCCGGCCAGGCGCGGCGACGATGGTGGCGATCGGCGTTTCCACGGGGGGGCCCGAGGCCCTCAATCGCTTGTTGCCAAAGTTGCCCGGAGATCTTGCGGCGCCAGTATTGATCGTCCAGCACATGCCGCCGATGTTTACCAAATCATTGGCCGACGACTTGAATAAGCGCTGCGCCTTGCACGTCGAAGAAGCCACGGACGGGCAGTCGGTCCGCCCGGGCATGGCGTTGATCGCCCCCGGCGGACGCCAAATGAAAATCGTGCAGGAAGACGAACAATACCTGGTGCGACTCACGGACGATCCGCCGGAATGCGCGTGCCGACCTTCGGTCGACTACCTGTTTCGCTCGGTCTCGCAGTTGTGCCCGCAGTCCGCCTTGGCGGTCATCATGACCGGCATGGGCACCGATGGCACACTGGGCATTCGATTGCTGAAGCGCAAGGGCGCGGCCGTGATTGCCCAAAACAAAGAAACCTGCGTCGTCTTTGGCATGCCCGCCGTGGCGGTCACGGAAGGCCTCGCCGACGAAGTCTTACCTTTGGAAGAAATCGCGTCCCATATTGTTGCCCGAGTGGGGCGGAGAACATCGCCATGAAACTCGCGTCCGCGGAAGTCGCGTCTGTCGCCGGTCTCGTGATGGACCTGTGCGGCATCTTGCTCGACGAGAGCAAAGGCTATCTGATCGAAAGCCGGCTCGCGCCGATTGCGCAGCATCATGGCCTCGGTTCATATACCGAACTGGTCCAGAAAGCCCGCGTTGGCTACGACCAACAACTGCTCAAGCAGATTGTCGACGCCATCACAACGAACGAGACCTTGTTCTTCCGAGACGAATCTCCGTTCGAAGCCTTGCGTCACAAGGCGATTCCGGAGTTGATCGACGCCAAGTCCAAGACGGCGTTCCCGCGACGGCTGCGAATCTGGTCAGCCGCGTGCAGCACCGGGCAGGAGCCATACAGCATCGCGATGACGCTGCATGAGCTGATTCCCGATATCCACGCGTGGGACATCAGCATCCACGCCACCGATATTTGCGCCGCCGCGATTGAACAAGCCAGCCACGGCGTGTACTCAGCCTTTGAAGTCGAACGCGGCATGAAGCCCCAGTACCTGGATCGCTACCTCGCGCGTCATAACAGCAATTGGAAAGTCCGCGACGAAGTTCGGGCGCTGGTCGCGTTTCAGAATCTGAACCTGATGTCCCCGCTGACGGGCCTGGGACCGTTCGACGTCGTGTTCTGCCGCAACGTGGCGATCTACTTCACGCCCGAGGGCCGCCGCAGCGTGTTCCAGAAAATTGCCCAGACAATGACCCGGGACGGCTACCTGTTTGTCGGCTGCGCGGAATCGCTCGCCGATTTGGGTCCGCAATACACGCCCCACCATCATTGCCGCGGCATGTACTATCGCCCGAACATGCCGCCGCTCGGCGACCCGGCGCGAGCCAATAACGCTTCTGCTCCGCTGGCGCGGCGTTAATGGTCGCCGGGTGCGCACGCAGCACGACAGAAGCGATGGGTGCCACTGGCGGCTCGTGCGCGGGTGCTAAAGTTGGTCGTGCCCGCGGAGTCCATCTAGCATTGGCGGACAAGCCGCCAATGGCGCCCCATGGCACGATCGCGATGATTGCGGGCTTAACTAGATCGCTTTGTCGAGGTGGCGACAGCTTCCTGGTCGCACCAAATCACCCAGCCGCCATGGACTTTGTCGGACGTGGCGAACCAAAATTGGGCGTCTGTCGTTTTGATCGGTTGCGAGTCCTCGAAGAACTCCAATTCCGAGGCGTAGCCGCAGAGTTCGGCCAAGGACGCCCTGGTCGCCCCGCCCGCCTTGAAGGTGCGTGGCTCGCTCAACATCGCCAAGACGCCAGTGCCGGCCGACGGCTCGCTTAGACAGCGAAACAGCTCGCGCAGGTTCGTCAGGGCGGCGTTGCCGAGCGCTCGCGACGCCGGCTGCTCCGGCAGTTCCGGCGGGAGCTCTTCATCGAGCGGCGCCTTGGCCGGAGCATCCCAGACTGGCGTCGCCTGGTCGAAGGACTGCGTTTGATTGAGGTTCATGTTTCCGTCTCCTGCAGGGCACGGTCAAGACGACGATCGCCATTAGCCGGCGATCCGGGCGACGTCCGACAAGCTCATCGCTCCGGCAGCCCAGACGGCGAGCGGATCATTCGAGGGCGTGTCGAACTTCGCCAGCAGCGCGGCGCAGCGGCGGCGCGAGACTTGCGCGCGTTGACGTCGTTCCGTCGCTGACCAGCGGCGTCGAACTTCTTGGATCCGTCGTTGCAGGGTGGTGTGTGACATGAAAAGGGTTCCTTGTGATGCGTGGTCGCCGCCAAGGCGGCATGCTTTGTTGGTTATCACCGGCAAATTGCAAACGACGTGCCAAGGAAAAAAGACGGCATTCCTAGCCGCGGTTCCGCAGCATGGAGAGTCGTGCAATCAAAACCGGCGCTGCGGCAATCAGCTTGGCGGATTCCGGACCAGTTTGTTACCGCGATCGTATCAATGTGACTTCGTGCAGACATAAGTAACGGCCGGCACGCGAAATGCTATTTCGTTTCGATGTTCTCCAGTCGCACCTCACACATGGAAGGAAACAGCTATGATCCGGGTTTCGCATCAGGAGTTGGTCGAGCGTTGGGCTCAAACGTACGTCGATGATGGGTTTCTCGTGCGCGCCGGCGGCGTCGTGGGATCGACCGCCCCGCCCGAGGTCAACGGCGCTCGCCCCGACATTGAAGCCACGAGCGACGGGCATTGCATCTTCGTGCAGATCATCGATTCGCCCGAAGACTTCACCGATCCGGACGTGCGACAGACCGCGCAACGACTTGCCGAGGCGCGTGGCAGTGCGCACGCACTGCACCTGATCGTGGCGGCGGAATGCATGTTAGAATTGAGCACGAAACTGGCGGAGTGGAGCGTCGAGCCCGACCTCGTCCACGTCACTTGAAACTCCGCCCACGGGCGACTATCCCTTGAGGTTGTTATACAGCCATCATTTGTCACCCGAACCGATTGCGACCACCGGCGCGATGGCGCTGCGACCGGCGGCAAACCTCTCGAGCTTTCCCATGAATACCTGCTTCAACTACGGCGAGTCCCTCAAACGGCTGGGCGACGATCAAGCGCTGTTCTGTGCGATGGCCCGTTGCTTTGTCGAAGACGCCGACGGGCTGCTGGGCGAAATCGCCGAGGGGAACCTCCGTGGGGAAGCCCAACGGGTCGAACGCGCCGCGCATAGCCTGAAAGGGCTGGCGGCCACCTTCAGTGCCGCCACCGTGGTTTCGAAGGCTCAGTGCATCGAGGAATGCGGCCGGCAGGCCAATTTGACCAGGGCGCGGGCGGTGCTTCCGGAGCTTTCCGAGGAAACCGCCCGGCTCAAGTCAGAGCTGCTTCCCTACGCGACGCTCGATTCCGCCAACGACGACGAATCGCACGCCTAGGTTTCAATTGAACCAATTTCATCCGGCCTGGTCGAATTACGACCCGCGTCTTTTCATTCCCTCATGCAGGGAAGCCGGCAACGTAAATCAAAATCCCCCTTTCAGCGTGCGGTTTGCGCTGATTCGCCGCTTAACAGTAAGAGCGGCACTGTGTTTGCTTGTTGGTAGTAGTTCCCAAAAAGCCTCAGCGAAGTCGCGCGACTCATTGCCACAAATAAAGGGCGAAAATGTCGAATACCAGGTTGCTTGTCGTGGACGACGATCGCTACGCTCGCGAAGCCCTCCAGACCGTCTTGAAGCGGCGTCCGTTCACCGTCGACACCGCGGAGAACGGGGAACGCGCCCTCGAGCTGACCGCGGTGAATTCCTACGACCTCGCGATCCTCGACTACCAATTGCCGGATATGACGGGAGTGGACGTGCTGCGCGGCGCCCGGGCGATCAGTCCGACGTTGCCCGCGATCTTCGTCACCGCCTTCACAACGATTGACAAAGTCTTTCCGGCGGTGGAAGCCGGCGCGGAACGGGTGCTGCCAAAACCCTTCGATGCGGAGGAGCTGCTGAGGCTTGTGGACGAGTTAGTCGACCCGGCTTAATATGCACCTCGCTGGGGCGCGCGGAAGGGCGGTAGGTCGCGCCGTGGCCGATTTTCGACCGGCTAGCTCGGTTATTCACCCGTTGCGCGAAGCGTTCGATGGAAGCGTTGAATTCTCCATTCATTCCAGAAACTGCCCGACGTCGAACGACTGTTGCGCCCCATGTAAAGCTAGGTTATCTGCTGGCCGTGTTGATGTTCTTGGCCAGCGCTTGGACGGCCGTTAACAGTGTTCGAGTCGTCCGGGCGAAAGGGACGGAGGCCAGCGACCTGGTCGAATTCCTCGGTTCGCTGCGCGATACGTTTTCCCTCGTCCAGGATATGGAAACCGGGCAGCGCGGCTACGTCGTAACGCGGCGTCCGGAGTACCTGGAACCGTATCTGGCGGCTTCGTCCACGCTTTCGGCAGCCCTGGCGGAACTGCGCGAACGCAACGACGAGCGGCCGGATCAGGCCACTTGGTTCAAGGAATTCACGTCGTTGATTCGGCGCAAACAGGCGGAATTGAGCGAAGCGATTCGCTTGATGGACGCCGGCGAGCAGGATCAGGCCTTCGCAGTCATTCAGCGGGATGAAGGCCGGCAAGTCATGGACGAAATTCGCCGCGTGGTGGCGAAGCGCCAGACGCAGGATCTCGCTCGGCTTCGCGACGTGCGGGACGATATCGTCAATTCCCTGGAACGGGCGGCGCTGATGGGCGCCGGCGCCGCGGTGCTCGGAATTGGCATCGCCGGGGCGTCGTTCTATCGACTGCGGAATGAGCTTGCCGCCCGACAAGCTCTCGCGGACGATCTGCATCAGCAGCGCGAAGAACTGCGTGTGACTTTGTTCAGCATCGGCGACGGCGTCATCACCACCGACGCCCGCGGTCGAGTCCATACGCTGAACGGGATGGCCGAGAAGCTCACCGGCTGGTCGAACCAGGACGCCGCGGGGCGTCCGCTGGAAACCGTGTTCGACATCATTGACGAAACGACCCGGGCACGAGTGGAAAGCCCGGCCACGCGCGCACTGCGCGAAGGCAAAATCGTGGGACTCGCCAATCACACGGTGTTGATCGCTCGCGACGGCGTGGAGCGTGCCATCGACGATAGCGCCGCGCCGATTCGCGACGCCGACGGCGCGTTGCTCGGCGCGGTCCTGGTCTTTCGCGACGTGACCGAACAACGTGGCGCCCAACAGACGCTTCTGGAAAGCCAGCGCCGCAAGGACGATTTTCTCGCCATGCTGGCCCACGAGCTGCGCAATCCGCTGGCCGGCATCCTCTCCGGCGTGCAGGTGTTGCGCGTGCTGCGGCCCGAAGGGGACGCAGCCGTCATGCAAGAGGTCATCGAACGGCAAGCGGCCCATATGGGTCGGATGGTGGATGATTTGCTCGACACCTCGCGTTTTGCGCGCGGCAAGTTAAGCTTGCGCCGCGAGCATCTCGACCTCAGAGAGCTCATTCGCGTGACCGTTGAAGATTACCGCAACAGTCAAAGCGTCGAGGGCTGTGAACTTCAAGTCCAATTGCCGGACGACGAAGTCTGGGTCTGGGGCGATCGCACGCGACTGGCGCAAGCGGTGACCAATCTGATTCACAACGGCTGCAAGTTTTGCGACGGCCCGTACCAGGTTTCGGTCACGCTCCGAGTGGACGAAACGTCGGACTCGGCGGAAATCGTCGTGGCGGACCGGGCATCGGCATGGACGCCGCGACGCTGTCGCGCATTTTCCAACCGTTCGTACAGGCCGATACCAGTGTCGAGCGGAGTCGCGGCGGGCTGGGGCTCGGATTGGCGCTGGTTCAGGCCCTCGTGACCTTGCACGACGGGCGAATTTCCGCTCAAAGTGAAGGCCTTGGCAGAGGCAGTCAATTCGTCATTCGTTTGCCACGTTCCTTGAATCCCAATCCGGAACCTCCGTCGTCGTCGATCCCGTCCGTCGGGCCTCGTCGCGTGCTGATCATTGACGACCGCCGTGACGCGGTAATGCCGCTCGAGAAAATCCTGCAGTTGTGCGGACATCAAGTTCGCACCGCGAGTAACGGCGACGCCGGCCTGGAATTGGCGCGATCCTTCCAGCCGGAGATCGTCCTCTGTGATATCGGACTGCCCGAAGGCATGAACGGGTACGACGTCGCCAAGGCGATGCGAGCCGACGAAGCTTTCGCAACCGTCTATCTGGTGGCCGTCACCGGCTATGGGCAGGACGAAGATCGCCAAAGCGCGCAGGCGGTCGGCTTCGATTACCATCTAACGAAGCCGGTCGGCAAGGAAGACTTGCTAGAAGTCATTGGCAAAATGCCGCGGTTCTGAAGCGACTACCGATTCGCAACGGTATCAAGAATTGCACGATGGGCGCCAATGACGGTTTGTCTCAATACTGCCTGGGAATGCTACCTGGGGTTAGTCTTGCACTCGCGGCATGCCTTGCGCGTTGGGTGCAAATCCTAATGCGTCGACAGCGTCGCACCAAGCAAGCTGCGGAGACGGCCGTCGCATCCCTGGCCGCACCTGCTTGTGAAGTAGGAAGTCGATTGTCGCGGGGGCGTCCGGCAATACAATGGCGGGCGAGTTTCACCGGGCCTCTCTCCACAGTGACCGCATGCCGCCGGCAATTCTTTGTGAGCAACTCGTTAAGCGCTATCCGGGGAAGCCGCCGGTGGAAGCGGTGCGCGGATTGGATTTGGAGGTGGCGCAAGGGGAGTGTTTTGGGCTGCTCGGCCCGAACGGGGCGGGCAAGACCACGACGTTGGAGATCAT
>JALHLM010000262.1:0-6033 GCA_022844585.1 Pirellulales bacterium
GGATGATAGTAAGCGTGTACGCGGCCCGCTCCAGGCGCTCACGCTGCTGGCTCCAGTGCTCAAGACTGCGCTTTCATTTCCGTTGTCGCCAAACGGCGGATGGATCCCAGCCACACGTCATCGCGCACACGGTCAAGAACAAAATCGAATAGCTCGCAATCACCACGCGGGGATAGCCCGACCAGGGCGCGATGACCTGTGCGACGAGAACGAACAATGCGCCGGAGATGAGAACCATCACCGTCAGCGCTAGTAAGCCGAGGATGGACTCTCGCCACCCGCGCAAGCGTCGTCGCCGCTTTCTCATCTGCTGCAACGAAGATTGTCGCTTGTTCGGAGATTCATCGGGGTTGTTCAACATGCGCCCACTCGATGTTGCTACGTCGTGCGTTTGAGCCAGACTCCCCATTCCTCAGCAGGAATGGCCCAAATCGGATCGGAATAAAACCACTCTACGATCGCGTCATGCCCGGTGTTGGGCAACTCCCAATAGGCGTTCACCAGGCGTCCTTCAGGGAGTGTTTTGGAATTCGATGCAAAATAGCCCAGCACGGCGTCTCTCGATTGCTCCATCTGTTTCAAATAAGGCGAGACATCCAACCCCATGCGTGCGATGGCGCACAGCCAGGCGTCGAGTTGTTCGATATCCGTAGCTTCAATCGCCGCTTGGACCACACATTCGGTGAATTCCCGGAGCGCGGTGAGTCGGCTGGCAGGCCACTGCAGCGGTTCTGCGTTGGCGATGGCTCGACCCACGATTTCGGCAGTTGGATACCAGCTGCAGTCGAGCGCAACGACTTCCAGTATGCGCGGCAGAAAATAAAGAAAGTCAGCCGCACATCCCAAGGTGAGGAACACGGATGACGCGTACGAAGTGAGTTCTTTGGACGGAACACTCCGCAGCGGACACGACAGCAAGACGCGGATTTCATCGTCGTCAAGGCAATGCCGGCATCCTTCAATAACCCGCGGCTTCGGCTGATTCGCGAAGACTTCGTAGAGCCGATCAATCGCCGCCGCAAGCGTGGTCACTGAATGGTTCTCGCTGCGATCGCCTCAGAAATACACCACCCGCTCCCCGTCTGTGCCGATGCCGTTCGGGAAGAAGACGTTCCGGCGATGTTCAACTCCGTCGATATTGACTACGATAGCGCCGTCGCCGGGCGGGATGGGATCGCAGCATTCGCGGAGCCCCACTTCGCCGGGGCCGACACGCGATAAACCGATTTCCCGGTCGCCGACTAAGAGTGTTAGTAAGACTTTCGCGGAATGCCCGTGATTGGAGACCATGCGTGAATGCTCCCAATGAAAAAGCGATCGCTGCCGCTCAGGATTACGCCGATTCTAGACAAATCTCCGTCGACTTCCTATCTCCGCTCGGATTTGGCTCGGACGGAATGGTTTGGCCGACCTCCTGCGGCTCGGCGTTGAAAATATTATACCGCAATCAGAACTATAAGATGGAACGCGACTGCTATCTGCGGTTGCGTGACGCGGGCGTCAAGCAAGTGGCGCATCTGGCCGTACCGCGACTGGTCGATTTCGACGATGGTCTCCTCGCTATCGAGATAGAAATTGTGCAACCGCCCTACCTCCTCGACTTCGGCAAGGTCTACCTCGACGCCCCTCCGCCGTATTGGGACGACGCCCATTTGATGGCCAACTTTTTATGAAGAGAAGGCCCCGCTCTTTGGTCGGAATTGGCCCCGGGTGCTCAAGGCGATGGCCTCGCTCCGGCTCCACGGCATCTATTACATCGACCCGCGCCCGCAGAATATCGACTTCGGGGACGAGGAAGACGATTCCGAGCTGTAGGGCTGGCCGGAGAGGTGAAGGCGGTCGCATTTCCCGGCCGCGTTGACGCCTTTCCGCGGGACAACTAATCTGAATGGGGCGGCTTTCGGCCCCCTTTTCTCTCGGAACGAACGGAACCCGGTGCGAGGCGGAATCATGACCTACCTGCGGAACCTGAAGAGCGCTCGGACTTTGCGAACCTTCGTCGCCACGCTGTTGGCGCTGGCCGCCGTTTCGTCTGGCAAGTTGTTTGCGCAGCCCACGCCGGGCAAGGCCGCCGATCCGCAAAACGTCGAGATCCGCACGAAGGATGAAGTCCTGTTGCAGGCCACGTATTATCCCGGCAGCAAGGGGAAGGAAACCATCCCCATCATCATGCTGCACGAGCACAAGGGGAACCGCCGCGATTTCGAGGGCCTCGCCAGATTCTTCCAAGGCGAATTCTTTGGCGCCGCGGTACTGGTGCCTGATTTGCGCGGGCACGGCGAGAGCACGGTTGTTCAAGGTTCCAACCGTCCGCTCTCGGCCGACAAGTTGAACACCAAACAGTTCCAGGCGATGGTTACGTTCGACATGGAAAGTTGCAAGAAGTTCCTCATGGAGCGCCATCACAAAGGGGAATTGAATATCGAACAGCTCACGCTGATCGGCGCAGAGATGGGCGCCTCGGTGGCGATGCTCTACGCCCGCAACGACTGGAACTGGCCGACGCTCACCATCGGCAAACAAGGCCAGGACGTGCGCGCGATCGCGATGATCTCGCCGCAAACGGTATTTAAAGGCCTGCGCATCCAAGACGCGCTCGCCGAGCCGGACAACTTCGGCTTCCGTCGCAGCGTGCAGTTCTTCATGGCGGTCGGCGCGGAAGACAACAAGTCGCTCAAGGACGTGGAGCGTCTTGAAAAACAACTCCAGCGCTTCCGGCCGAACGAAGCCGACAAAAAGCCCGAGGAGGCTTCAATTGTCCTCTCACGGTTTCCGACCAAGCTCCAAGGCAAGGACATCCTTGCGGAACGGAGCTTCGGCCTGGACACGCAGCTAGCGCAATTCGTCGATTTCCGCGTCAAGCAACGCGCCGCCGACGTGCCGTGGAAAGAGCGCAAAAGCCCGCTCGGCAATTAGTTGGATTTGACGTGTCCCGCCGCGCTACGCCTTTGGCGCCGGGGCGTCGTGCGGTTCCTTGAACGTGATCACCGGGCAGGTCGCCTTGCGCACTACCGCTTCGGCCACGCTGCCCATCAGCAGGCGTTTCAGGCCGGTGCGGCCGTGCGTGCCGAGGACGATCAGGTCGACTTTCTCTTCGTCGGCCACCGCCACGATTTCCGACGCCGGGTCGCCGATCACCAGGCGATGCTCGTACGGCACCGACGGATCGGTCGGCTTCACGTCCGCGAGCATCCGGCGGAGCGTCGGATTGTCCGGGTCTGGAACGCCGTAATACATTTCGCCGGCGCCATAGGCAGGAGGCGGCTCCTCGACATGGAGCACGATCAGCTTCGCGCCCGATTCCTTGGCCAGCGCCGTGGCGTGGCTCAGGCCAGCGTCGCTGCAGGTGGAGAAGTCGGTCGGGAACAGGATTTTTTTGGCGTTCATGGCATTTCCTCCCGTGCGATGGGCGTGCTACTAGCTATCCGTCATTGTAGCTGAATTGCAAGCAGCGTACCAAATGACGTGAAACTGAGGAATCATCGAATTCCCAACGTTTTCGCGTGCGGTTGACGCACACTTGGCAGGCAGGCGCTCCCGAAAGTGCGACGTTCTCGCACGCCGCGCGCAAATGTGCGGGGCTCACACCGGCGGCGGATTGCGTTCCGTGAAGCCGCGTTGATGGAAGTACGGATAGGCCAACGTCACCGTGCTGGCGGCGTCGAGCTTCTTGACGTGCTCCGGCGAGAGCTTCCAGCCCACCGCGCCGAGGTTCTGTCGCAACTGTTCTTCGTTGCGCGCGCCGACAATCACGTTCGCGACCGATGGCCGCTGCAACAACCAGTTGAGCGCCACCTGCGGAATCGTCTTGCCCAGCTCGCGGGCCACTTCGTCGAGTGCATCGACGACGTTGTAAAGCAGTTCGTCCGGCGTTGGCGGCGCAAGATCGGCGTTGAGCTTGCTTTGCATGCGGACGTTGTTCGGCAACGGTTGCCCACGGCGAATCTTGCCGGTCAAACGTCCCCAGCCGAGCGGGCTCCAAACGACCGCACCGACTTTTTGATCCAGCCCAAGCGGCATCAACTCCCATTCGTAGTCGCGTCCGATCAAGGAGTAATACGCCTGATGTGCGACATAGCGCGAGAAGCCATAGCGCTCCGACGCCGCCAGCGACTTCATCAAATGCCAGCCGGAAAAATTCGAGCAGCCGATGTAACGGATTTTCCCGGCGCGGATCAGATCGTCCAGCGTGCGAAGCGTCTCTTCGACCGGCGTTGAGGCGTCGAAGCCATGCAATTGAAACAAATCGATGAAGTCGGTTTGCAGCCGCCGCAGCGAAGCATCCACGGAGCGAATCAAATGATATCGGGACGAACCAACGTCATTCGGCCCCTCGCCGGAGCGGAACGTGGCCTTGGTGGAAATGATGACCGCATCGCGCCGCCCCTTGATCGCCTGGCCCAGAATCTCTTCCGCCGCCCCTGCGGAATAAATGTCGGCCGAGTCAAACATGTTGAGCCCGGCTTCGAGACAGATATCGATCAAACGCGTGGCTTCCGAGACATCCGTCGCGCCCCACGCCTGAAACAGCTCCCCCTTGCCGCCGAAGGTGCCGGTGCCCAGGCTCAATGCCGGCACCATGAAGCCAGAGCCGCCGAGTTGCCGATATTCCATGATGCTTTTCCTTTGCGACGCGTTTGTCCGCTTCTCTTCTGCGCTATTCTACGGCGAGAGCGCCATCAAACGTAGGGCCAGCCCACAGTAGCCCGTAGCGCCAGCGAGGGGGAGAGGACATCGTTTACAGAGAGAGATGAAACTCTCCGTTGCGCATGAGCAGCGCAACCGAGAGTTTCAACTCCAGCGGTAGGCAATCTCAACTCTCCCTCGCTGGCGCTACGGACTAGTGTCGCTGGCGTCGCTAGTCAACGTCGCGGCAGCCGGCGTTCGAATTGCTTCAGCTCGCGCCGATAAACTTCCTGCCAAGCCGCATTGGGTTGAACCGCGCCGCGGAAGCGAACCAGTTGCTGGACCGCGTCTGCGACCGTAAATGGTTCGTTGTCGTTGAGTTGCCGACGCAGATATGTTTCATAAGCCGCCAGCGCCGTAACCGCCGCGCCAAGCGCTGGGCCTTCGTCGCTGGCAAGACGTTCCAATGGTCGACCGAGGACTGAGGCGAGGATCTCGCACATCAGATCACTCCGCGCAATGCCGCCGGAGACCGTGATGCGCTCGATCTTTTGCCCGGCGCGTTCGTGTTCGCGGACGCCGAGCGCGATTAAATACGCCAGCGCTTCGAGACTCGCGCGGCAGCGCACGCCGGGGGATTTCGGTTCGCGCGGCGACCAACTCAGGCACGGCTCACTGACCTTCAGCGACGGTTCCGGCGAAGCAAATGGCATCACGCTCACGCCGTCGCAGCCGGCGGGAACCTCGCGCGATTGTTTTTCGAGTTGCTTCCAATCGGCGTCGGCGCCGACGATGCGATCGATGAACTGCGCGCCGTTGTTGTAGCAGCGCATCCAGAGATACGGGCCCCAGTTCAAGCACATCACGTCCAGGTTGCCGCTCTCCGGCACGAGTTTCGACGAAGAGTTCACCACCGCCGAGTTGCCAAGAATGATTGCCATCTGCCCGTCGTCCACCGCGCCGCCGCCGACGAGGCCGGCCTGTTGATCGTCGCTCGTCGGAAAAATGAGCGGCCGGCGTGTGGAATCTATGCCCGCCTCCAGCGCCACGTGATCGGCCATCGAGCCAATCGGCTCGAAATGATCGATCACCGTGGGCAGTTGCTTCCAGGCCAGCTTGCGATACTCCGGGTCCGCGAGCGCGCCGAGCATTTCCTTGCGCCACTTGCGGCGACGGAAATCGAGGATGCCCGTCGAAGCGGCCGACGAAACGCTGGTCACGTCGAAGTTGCCGGTCAGATAGCCGGCCGCCAACGGGCCGTGCAGCAACATCCGCGTGGTGCGCTTCCAATCCCGCGGCGAGAGTTTGGCTTCGTCCTTAACGAGATGACTGAGCGAATAGCGAATCGCCCAGGGGCCGCCGATCAACTCCGCAACCTTCTTCTGTCCTCCCAGCCGCTTGAGTCCG
>JALHLM010000262.1:6043-8141 GCA_022844585.1 Pirellulales bacterium
CGAGCGTGTGGTCGTTCCAGCAGATCGCGCGGCGTACCGGCAAGTTATCGGCGTCAATTCGCCCGGCGCTGTGATGCGTCGCCGAAATGCCCCCGGCGCGCCAGTCGTTCAAGCGCCCCAGCTCGCGCAACCGCGCGGCCATCGCCCGGGTCGTCGCCCGAGCCTGTCCTTCGAGTTGCAGCAAGTTCAACTCATTGCGTCCCGGCTCCACGGGATCGCCATGCCAAAGATCGGTACCGAGCCGCACTTCGGCCAGCGTCTTGCCGGCGAGATCGAACGCCAGGCATTTGACGCTGCCCGTGCTGAAATCCCAGCCGGTGATGATCGTATTCGGCGGAACCTGACGAAGTCCGGAGGGCATGATGGTTTACCTGGTGCGTGTCGTAGCATTGGGGATGCGCGGGTTGCAGGTGGACATGGTACCGAACCTGGCAAGGCGGGGGCAAGCGACCGCGTTTGCAGGCCAGCGGCATCCTCGAATGCGTGAAGACTATGGGCGCAAAGAGATGTGACGGCAATAATCACAAAAATCGCTGAAGTGAGCGTTGCCAAATGTCTTCCAGATTGTCACGCACGTTTCACCAAGGAGTGTAGGCATGGCTGGCGAATCCGCGATCTTGCGAAAGGTGGCGCGTGAGGTTGGCGAAAAAATCATGCGCCTGTCGAGCAAGAAGGCGGCCTCGCGAATTCTCGGAAAGATGGCATCAAATTCACGTGCCTGGGGCAAGGCCTTTGAGCATATTTCCGAGCATTTTGCGCCAGCCGCTGGCAAGGCGAGCCACGCGATCTTCGAGCCAGCGCTTCGCAATCGGGGCGCTGTGGAAGGCCTAATTCGGTCGGCGTTAAAAAAGTTGGGGCGGGCGCCGGTTGTCGGTAAGTTGACCGTCGACGGCGTGCCGGCTGGCAAACCCTGCGTGTTGCTGGAAAAGGAATTTAAAGGCGTCATTGGCAAGATCGACGGTCGCGACTGCAAGATCCTGCGAATCATCGTCGACTACACGGGCAAACCTGTAACAGCGTATCCCGTGGAAAAGTTCTTTGGTGCGGCCGTCACTGCGAAAGTCCTGTTGTCGCCCGACCACGCCGAGGCCGCAGTACCGCGGGTGAGGGCGGTGCAAGAGACGTATGCGGAAGAGGAAACTATTGCAAGCGCGATGCAAGAGGCGGCCTGCGACCGAGCGGGAGGCGGCTTGATTGGCAAGATTGTGGAACTCTTGACGCTGGACTCAACCTGTACGGGTCTCGATCCACACGAATTGATCTCGTCGGGTAAGCTCGCGGCGCGCGCCAACGAAGCAGTTCAGCAGATCGAAGCTCGATTGGGACACCAACTCGATGCGGAAACTGAGGACGAGATCCGCGCGGACATTCGCCGCATTTGGGGGCACGAATCGCCCTAGTCTCTGCTCAGTTCCACGAACATGCCGCAAGTTCGATATTCCGACTCCTGGATTGTAACGTCGTTGACGATCGAGAGAGAAAACATCATTCATCAAAATAAACGGCAACACAAACCAAGGGATTATTCCTTCAACGGCTTCCCGATCTCCCAGTGATGCCCAAAGGGGTCGACCACGCGGCCGATCCGCCAGCCGTATTCTTCCGTCACCGCCCAGACGACCTTCGCGCCGGCGGCCACCGCGCGGGCGAACATCGCGTCCGGGTCGGCGACCGTGAGAATCATCCGCGCCGTGCCGCCGCCCAGCGATTCGGGGCTGAAATTAGCGTGCTCGGGCGATTCGTCGGCCAGCCAAAACGGCGCGCCTTCCACGGCAAGTTGCGCGACCACCGCGCCGCCGTCGTCTTGCATCGAGTAGAGCACTTCCGCGCCGAATGCGGACTTATAGAACTCGACGGCGCGCTGGCCCTGCCGCACCGAGAGCATGGCGGCGATGGACGTCGGCGGAGTGGCGGAGTCGGGCATGTTCGTTCGAGCGACGCAATGAATGAAGTGAGGAAGGGCCATCAATCCGCATCCGGAGGTCCAGCCGAGTCATACGGGCTGGCCATCACCACGGTGTAACCATCCAGATCGCGGATCGTGAGTTCGTAATTTTTCTGGTCTGATCTTCATTCAGTAGGATTTTGTTTGCTATGT